>CAXNFT010000128.1:0-7082 GCA_964201255.1 Rhodoferax sp. | reverse complement strand
GGTGCTGGCCGAGGCGCTGATTGCCGAGTTTTCGCCGCCGGGCCAGCGCGGCCGCTATGTGGGCATTTTTGAGACCCTGGTCGGCTTCACCTTCGTCATCGGGCCGGCGGTGCTGGCCTGGCTGGGCACGGACAACCCGCACGCGCTGTGGTGGGTGATCGGCTTTTTGCTCACTGGCCTGGCCTGGAGCCTGCTGATTCCGCCGCTGCCGCGGGCCGACGACGCACACAGCGCCCGGGTCGGGCTGGGCGGTGTCTGGCACGCGCTGCTGGCACACCCCATCATCATGCTGGCCGGCTTTATGGGCGGGTTTTTTGAGAGCGGCATGGCGTCCATCTTGCCGCTGTACGGGCTGGCGCTGGGCCTGAGCGCCGCCACGGCGGCGTTGCTGGTGTCTTGCATCGGGCTGGGCAGTGCGCTCACCATGCTGCCCGCCGGCCTGCTGGCCGACCGCTTTGACGACCAAGCCCGCGGCCGGCGCAGCGTGATGCTGGCGTGCGCCGCCATCACCCTGGCGGCGGCCTGTCTGGTGCCGCTGGTGCCGCATGCACCCTGGCTGGTCTGGCCGATTGTGTTCATCTGGGGTGGAGCCGGTGGCAGCCTGTACACCCTGGCCATGATCGACATCGGCGCCCGCGAAAAAGGCATCACCCTGGTCAACAGCACCGCCGTGCTGGTGCTCACCTACACCCTGGGCGGCCTGGCCGCCTCGTCGTTCTCAGGCGCGCTGATCGACTGGTCTCCCCGGCTGGGTTTTCCGCTGGTGCTGATTGGGGTGGCTGGTATCGGCTTAGCTGTTTTGCTGCGCACGCGGCACCGGCAGGACATCTGACCCCGATCAACGCTGCAAGTCCCAAGGGTTGATGACCGTCACGCCCGCCGCCTCATAAGGTGCGGTATCTCGTGACGCCACGATGAAGCCCCGCGAGACTGCGATGGCGGCGATATACCCGTCTGGTGTGGGAAACCCCTGGCCCGTTTGTCTGGCTGTCACGGCCAATGCGGCATAGTGCCGGGCGGCATCCAGGTCAAAGGGCAAGATGCGGTCTCTGAACAAGCCCATGAGTCCGTCAAGGGTCTGTGCCAACATGTCCTTACGTTTGCCCGCTGGCAGTGCGCCAATGCCAAACAGCAATTCGGCGATGGTGACGCTGGGCAGATACAGCGTTGAGGCGACCTGCTCGTTCAGCCAGGCCCTCACCGCTGGCTGTGGATCGGGCTTCATCGCCTCAGAAACGACATTGGTATCGAGAACGATCACTCAAACCTCAACGGCTGTGCTGGCGTTTGGTCTTTACCTTGCTGCAAGACCGCCACGTCCTCATTGGTCAAGCCCACCCGGCGGCCGAGCGCCGCCCGGGCATCGCCCAAGAGTACGCGGCTGGGTGGCTTGACTGCGGCCGCCAGAATCTCGCGCACTTCGGCCTCAGTGCTGTGCCCGTGCAGGGCAGCCTGCACCCGCAAGGCGCGGTGCACCTCGTCGGGCAGGTTTCGTACAGTCAACATGGCCATGCATCCACCTCTATCAGTTGCAGTCTACGCCGTCATTTTAGAATAATGAATGCATTATGGTTATGGTTTCCTCAACTTTGGTGACAGTCAGTTTGCGGGCGGCGCTGACGGGTGCCTACCTTGACGACGGGCGACTTGGGTATGAATTGGCCTGCAGGTATTGTCCTGATTGACTTCTTCGCTATTTTTTTGAGAGCGCTAGCGCGAGCATCGAGGTAGCACGCTAACCAGCCACCCTGCAGCGAGTCAACAAAGCCCCGGCACCCCGGCGTCATGTCGGACTTGATCGGGGATCCATGACTTCCTGGATTCCCGCCTCCGCGGGAATGACGAGAGGCAGCGTCATTCCCGACACCTCACCATCATCCCCGACCTGATCGAGGGTCCAGGAATTAATTGGAATCTGACCCCGATTAAGCAAAACCTTCCAGCACATTAGCCGCGTTGACACCCAGCCCATCCACCGCATAACCGCCTTCCAGCACCAGCACGGTGGGCAGCCCGACGCGGGCCAGGCGTTCGCCCAGGCGCAGGTAGTCGGTACTTTGCAGGCAAAAGCCCGAAATCGGGTCGCCGACAAAGGTGTCCAGGCCCAGCGAAACCACCAGGGCCTCGGCGCCAAAGCGGCTGATGGCCGCCAGGGCCACTTCCAGCGCGGCCGACCAGGCCTCGAACCCGCTGCCACGCGGCAGTGGCAGGTTCAGGTTGAAGCCGGCACCCGCACCAGCGCCGGTTTCGTCGGCATGGCCCAGGTAAAACGGGTATTCGGTCAGCGGGTCGCCGTGGATGCTAGCAAACAGCACGTCCGGGCGCTCGTAAAAAATGCTTTGGGTGCCATTGCCGTGGTGGTAATCCACATCCAGCACGGCCACGCGCGACAGGCCGGCATCGCGCAGGTGCTGGGCTGCCAGGGCGGCATAGTTGAGAAAGCAGTAGCCGCCAAAATAGTCGGCGCCGGCATGGTGGCCGGGCGGCCGGCTCAGGGCAAAGGCGGCTGGCGCACCGCCCAGCACGGCCTGGGCTGCACTCAGGGCGCAGTGCGCGGCGGCACGGGCTACCGCCCAACTGCCGGATGTCAGCGGTGTGCCGGCGTCAAACGCGAACAGCCCCACGCGCGCCGAAAAATTGTCGGGCAGCACGTCGGTGCGCAAACCACGCGCCGGCCAGACCGAGGGCAACACGTCGCGCTGCGCGTTGCCGGCGTCCAGCGCCAGCCATTGGTCCCAGGCGCTGGCCAAAAACGCCAGATAGCGCGGGCTGTGCACGCGTGCCAGCAACGCGTCATCGAAGGTGTGCGGGTCCAACACCGGCCCCAGCTTGCGTCGCTGCAGTTCCAGCAACACCTGATCAGCGCGGGCGGGCACTTCAAAGCAGGGCACCAGCTCGCCGCGGAACATCTCCACGCGGCCCTGGTGCAGGGCGTGGTGGCGGTTGTAGTAGGTGATCATCAGAGCTTTCGCCAGCCGAACCAAGCCATCAGTGCGCCGTATTCCATGGATTGATAACCGTCAGGCCCACGGCCTCAAACGGGCCGGTGTCTCGGGTGGCAACGATCAAGCCATGGGATTTGGCGGTCGCGGCAATGTACCCGTCGGCAGGCGCTATGGCCTTTCCTTGAACCCTTGCGCGGGCGCGCAGGACCGCGTAGGCCTCTGAGGCGGCACTGTCAAAGGGCAGTATCCGGCCGGCGAACAGGGGCAAAACGCGTTGCTCGAAGCTGCTGTAAAGCAAGTCTTTGCGCTTGCCCGCCGGCAGCGTTGCCATGCCCAGCCGCAACTCGGCCAGGCTGATGGCAGAGAGGTACAGGGTTTCGACAATTTGTTCATCTATCCAGGCCAGCACAGCGGCATCCCCTGCAGGCCGCAAGGGTTCAGAAATGACATTGGTGTCGAGCAGAATCATTCAAAGCTCAAGGGTTCAGCAGGGGTCCTGTCGCGCTCAAGGTCAAGTTCAACGCCCCCCGCTTGGTGGCCGATGTCCGCCAACAAGGAACCCAATTTGATACGGCCTTCTGGTCTGGCGACGCTCTCCAGAATGGCTCTGACCTCGGCTTCGGTGCTTCGACCAGCCATGGCAGCGCGAACACGCAGGGCACGGTGTGTTTCCTCCGGCAAGTTACGAACGGTGATTGACGACATTGATGATCCAAGTCTTTACTGATAGCAATGATTGCATTTTATGATTTTTGCAATCACTCTGCAATGTTACGACCAGGCCCACCTGCCGACAGCTGTCTTTGCCCACCCCGGGGGGGCCCATAAAGTAAACTGGCATCCTGTTCATGGGGCTTGGCCCGCGTGCTCCAGCACCACAAAGTCCGCACCTGGCTTAGGCTCTGCCACCAGGGCTAGGCTATCAAAGCGTGGGGGAGACAGGTCAGCAAACCACTGGGTCGCTGCTGTCACTACACCTGAAGCTTTTTGCGTTGCCAGGCATGGCGGCGTTCCCGTTGGCAGGCTAAGGGTTGAGTGCTGCGGGTTGTTTGCGGTCAGTCGTGTTACGGCGTCACATTGAATTCAGATGCTTGCCGATGCGGTCAAGTAGCTGATCGAAATCCGGCTGTCCTTGGTAGTAGAGCGCAGAGGATTTTTTGTATTCCCGAGCAAAAAGATCTCGCTGCTCAGAATCATTCAGGGTGAAGGCTGGATTTTTGGCGATCACCAATTCGTCACCAGACCGAAAGCGTTGTACTTTTCTATCCTGATACGCCTGCTCCTTCATGAAATCCTGAAGTTCGGGTAGATCGAGCAAGCAATATACGTCGTAGTAGTGACGCAGAAAGTTGCCGGGAAATTTTTTAGCCTCAGCCAAACGACGGTACTTGGTCGAGATGGTTTGGAGCTTCTCGACGAACGTGTGAGTCGGCGCGTAGCAGGGCACATCGGCGGCACGGTTGTCGAAAACTTCAACGCCCCGGCTCATCGCGAAATCTAAAGCCCAAGATGAGATGGTGACGGGCCGGTTGGGTGCGGTATCGTCGAACCCCAGTTCCAGCAGGATGCCATCTTTCAAACCTGTTATGTTGGCCGCGCGGGGTGAATAGACAAGCCGAATGCCTGCGCTGCGCATTTTTTCATCGTCAAAAAAGGTGTCCCGCTCAACACAGTCGATACCAGGGATGCGGATGCGTTTTGACAACTCGTCGTAATAAGCACGCCGCGAATCGATGTGGGCAGGTTTGTCCTGGTTGCGCCCAGTTTTGACGTCCATGTCAGCGGGTGGCTGGATGCGGATGTCAATGTCTTCTGAGAAACGATGGATGACCCCGAAGCCTTTGGACAGGGAGGTGCCACCCTTTAATTCGAACACAAAGCCTTGAGCTTGGAGTCCCCACAGGCTGTGCATGATCCAGTAGTCTTTTTCGACCAGCATGGGGTCGAGCGCGCGCTCGTTTGCGACAACCGCAAGCAATTGATCAAAGTCGCGTCGTTCATGAAGAAAGTCAGCCACCGACCCACTCCCGAACGCGTTTGCGAGTGGCCATGTTGCCGTAGCTGTCCAATGCCTGTTGGAGTCGGGCTTGATTAAAAGACATCAGCTTGGTGCGGGCCTGGCTGAGCACCGCGTCACGGTCTTCGGCCAATTCGCCTAAGTTGTTCAGCAGGTCGACGTACAGGAATTCAGACGTCAGTTTTTTGGGGAATCGTGGCTTCACTCTGAAATTAAACTGTCGGTTGCCCAGTTTGAAAACGCCATGACGTTTGTGGTTGTAGACCAGTGTGCTGTTGTAGAGCTGGGTGGTGCCTAGGCCCACCGTGTTGTATGACGACGGAGAAAACACCAAAAAATCATTGTCACGCAGAAATCCTCGCACTACCTGTTCGTCAGTGGGAGGCAAGGGACCAAAGTTCGATTGCTTTGGTGCGTAGTAAAGCCCCTGAGCCAGTTTTTTGAGCAACCCAGTGGACACCAGTTCATGCAGATGCCGATCAACTGCATTACTCAGGCGAGCAAGATCTTCACGCCGATAGACACGGCCAGCTTGAAGCTCGTCCGCAAGGTGCGCGGTGGCGCCCCTTAGGGGAGGCGTTAATAGTGTGTCGGCTGCTGACATGGGGGATTTTTCATTGAAATTTCATGCATTTTAGCGCTTCTTGCCCGATGTGTCCCCCCTTGATTTGAGTGTTGCGGAATTCGACATGTTACGACCAGGCCCTGTTACGACCAGGCCCTTGAGGTCAGCTCCAACTCAGCCATGTGCCCCAGCCTGCAACACCCCAGCGGCCCACTGATTCAAACTCACGCCACTGGCCTGGGCGGCGATCAGAGCGGCGCTATGCACCTCGGGCGCTACCCAAAGCATCATCTTGCCTCTGGCCGGCTTCAGGGCTTCTTTGCCGTTTTTTGCGCAGTCTGCCATGTAGAAATCAACCGCGTTGTGAAAGTCTTGCGTCAACTGCGCAACGGTCTCACCCTCAAAGCTGATGCTTGTGCTGGGCGGCAAGCCGAGCACCTGGCCCCAAAAAACGCCATCATTTTCTAAAAACTCGATACGGGCGGTGTAGCCTTTGTAATTCATGCTGCTCATGCTTTCACCCCTAGTGCTATCAACCATTTTTTCAATGCATAAGTGTGGCACAAGCCCTCATGCCGCACAGCGCATCCCGGCCGCCTAAAAGGCCGTGGCCGCATAACGCAGAATGGCCATCTGCACCGGCAGCAGCAGCTCTTTTTGCCGGTAACCGGTAAAGCCGGCGTAGTGCAGGGGGTCAAACGCCAGCTCTCGACCAATCGTAAATGGCGGCGTGGGCAGCAGCTTGGGCTGACCCATTTGGGCCAGGTGGGCTTCGGTCAGCGACCAGGCGGGCGCCTCCACGCCGGACGGCCAGCCGTCGGTGATGACGATGTCGATGTCGGTCGGGCAGGCCTCGGTGAATTGCACGCCGGGCGTGGCTTGGTGGAAAGCCGCGTCACAGGCATGGGTCACCGACAAGCCCAGCACCTCCGCCAGCTCGTGCCAGGAGCGCAGCACATTGGTCGGCGGGCCCCAGAGGCAGACCCGCGCCCCAGCCAAAGGCCGCAGCTCGGATTCCACAAAATAGGCGTACGTCAGCACCTCGCAGGGGTGACCGTCGCTGGACATGGCGTTGATGACCGGTCGCCGGCTGGCGGCTGCAAACTCGGCCAGCCGGGCGTGGTTGGACTCGCGCACCACGTACATGGCATAGAACGGGTCCAGGTAACCGGCCAGGTCACAGGCGCGTTCGCCGGTTTTGAGCAGATTGGGCAGCTCCGTGAAGGCCAGGCCCAGATCACGAAAGGCCTGGATAAAAGTGGTGCGGGTACGGATGCCATAGCCTTCAAACGACCAAGCCACCGTGCCAGCCATGGGCTCGGCAGGCTGGCCGACCAGGGCCCAGATGTGGTGCACGTCGGCAGGGCTGAGGTCTGCCAGGCGGATCAGGTTCATTCAAAAGCCTTCTGGATAGGGTGTGGATCAAGCCAGTCACTATAGCGGGCAGGCCAGGGCCTAAACTCAAGGCCTAGCCCAGCCCAGTGAGAGCCACCATGTTTTTTTCTGCCGATGCCAGCGCCGTGACACACGGCATCCAGTTGTCGCTGGCCCCGGT
>CAXNFT010000127.1:0-7129 GCA_964201255.1 Rhodoferax sp. | reverse complement strand
GGGTCAAATTCGACGTTGTAGCCGAAGGTGTTGGGCTCGTTGCGGAAGTCTTGACCCGCTGAGGCGCCGGTAGCTCCGATGTTCCAGCGACTGAATCGGTTGTCGGTGTCTGACACGGTGTGCCAGCCCTGGCTGCGGTCGGATTTCCTGCCAGCGCCAGTGGGCGCGTCGACCACGCCGTAGCGCTTGAGCGAGGTGATGGTCTTGCTGTCAGCTGCCTTCGCGCCAGCGGTCATGGCAAAGTAAGGCGCCCAGTTTTCTTCGCAGGCCAGGTAGGTGCCCCACGGGGTCTTGCCATGGCCGCAGGGGTTCAGGATGCCGCGGCTGGTGGCGCCGCTGGGGTCGAAGCGGGTCACCATCATGACTTTGATGTCGGCCAGGTCAGCTGCTGGGCCTGTGATGCGGGCTGGGGTTTGCGGTGTGATGCGGCGGTTTAGCGCCGAGTCCACCTTGTAGGTCCACTGTTTGCCGGACTTGACCAGCTCCACGGTCGATACGCCGTGCAGGTTGATCTCTTTGAGCACCTCCAACTCCGGCCGGCTGCCCAGGTCCCAGTCGCCAAACTGGCTGAATTTGCGCCCGGTCACGCCGTTGGAGGTCTGGCCGCGGGGGTGCAGCAGATGCGCCTCGGCCGAGCTTTCATGGTTGACGCTGAGCACGGCGCGACCGGTGTCCCGCGGCGAGTACTTGCCGGCGCTGTCCACGTAATAAATGTCCATGCCATCGTGCTGGTCGCCAATACGCTCAGACCAGTCGTCGCGCTCAGTCCCCTGATTGCTGTAGGCCGACACTGTCGCCTTGAGTGGGTCACCACTGGCGTGCAGCACCTTGAAGCTGTAGCCCGGAGGCAGGATGACTTGGTCAAGCACGCTTTTGTCGAGGGACGGGAAGCCCAGTGCGCTGACTTTGCCGGGGGCGCTTGGCATGGCCAGGCTGGCGCAGCCAGGCAGCATGGCCGAGGCCGACAGGGCTGCCAAGCCGAAACCGCCGCGGAGCAGACGGCGGCGCGCCGGGTTGGCCAGGGACTGTTCCAGCACCTGCTGGAAATGGGTGTTGGTCGTGGGGTTGCAGTTGTCGTCGTCGAAAGTGGCTGACATGAGGATAGCTCCGTGGTGGGTTTGACGCTGTCAAAAGGGCAGGCGCCGCGTGGCTTTAGGGCCGGCAACACTAGGTTGACGAATGCTATTTGAGTCGACCTGTAAGACAAATTTGTGACAAATCCACCGAGATCCGCAGGGCTTTGAGATACTTCGGCCAGGGAGCTTGATGTTGGCGGCTGGCAGTACCGGCCGTGCTGGGAGATCTTATGTCCATGGTGTTTCAGGAACAACGCAATGTGCTGGTGCCCATGCGCGACGGCGTTCAGCTGGCGGCCGACATCTTGCGCCCGGCGGCTGACAGCCGTGTACCGGCCCTGCTTAATTTTGGCCCGTACCACAAGGACGGACGGGGTGGTCGGCTGGCGGTGGACAGCGTGCACCGGCATTTTGCTGCGCTGGGCTACGCCGGCGTCAGTGCCGATCTGCGCGGCTTGGGTAATTCAGGCGGCGTAAGCCCCGGCGCCTTTCACGCCGACGAGGCGCTGGACGGCCATGACCTGGTGGAGTGGATCGCGGCTCAACCCTGGTGCGACGGTAACGTGGGTATGTGGGGGGTGTCTTATCCCGGCATCACGGCGCTGGCCACTGCGGCCACCCGCCCGCCACACCTGAAGGCTATCGTGCCCATTCATGCCAGCGCGGACCTGTACCGCGGTGTAGTAGGCCTGGGCGGTACCGCCAGCGGTTTCTGGATGCGGGCCGACTGGGGCCCGCGTATGGCCGCCTACAACCTGATGCCGCCCCAGTGGCAAGACCCGCAGGGGCGCTGGGCTCAGGTCTGGGCCGAGCACTTGGCCGGTAATACGCCCTGGCTAGAGGCGTTTACGGCGCATCCCGATGACGATGACAAGGGTGACTATTTTTGGCGCTCTCGCCGCGTCGATGTGACGCGCATTGAGTGTCCCACCTTCAACATTTGCGGCTGGCGTGACCTCTACGCTGATTGCACACCGCTTGACCATGCACTCATCCAGGCGCCCAAAAAGCTGATGATGGGCCCCTGGAAGCACGAGTTCCCTGACACGGCGAAGGAAGCACCCGCGGCGGGACTCTGGGAGATGCAGCTGTGGTTTGACCGTTGGCTCAAAGGCGTGGGCAGTGGCGGGCTGCATGGCTCGGTGCAGGCGCCTGCCGTCAATCTTTACGTGCAGGGAAAGCGTGGTCATTGGCGTGCCGAGGCTGCCTGGCCGCCGGCTGGCACAAGCCTCCTGACGTGGTACCCGGGCGACGCTGGCGCCCTGAGCCCGCAGGTACCGGCATCAGCCCAGACCGATTACGCCTACGACCCGACGGTGGGCATGCACTCGCTGGCCTGGGACCCCTGGACCACAGCGCTGGACCCGAGCATGCGGCGTGACCACTCGGCCGACGACGCTCGCTCGCTGTGCTTCACGACACCGCCGCTGACCGAGCCGCTGCAGATCATGGGTGCGCCTGAGGCCCGTCTGACCCTGCTGGCCAGCGCACTGCCTTTGAACGTGGTGCTCAAACTCTCGGCAGTGGCTGCCAATGGCGCATCCACCCTGATCACCACCGGCTGGCGTAAGCTGGACGGGGTGGCCGTGGCGGGTGAGCAGACCACGGTGCCCTTGCCCTTGCGCACCACGGCCTACCGGCTTGAAGCTGGCGAACGGCTGCGGCTGTCGGTGGCCTGTGCCGACTTCCCGCGTGTCTGGCCCACGCCTGTGCCGGCCAGCTTGCGTCTGTTCCACGGGGCGCAGACTGCCTTGACCCTGCCGGTGCAGGCGGTGGATGTGACCAGTGGCGATGCTGCGCCTCAATGGGGCCCACTGCAGACCAGTGCGCTGGCCTCGGCCAACGACCTGGGCGGTGCGCAGAGCTGGAACACCAGCCGCGACCTGATGACTGACACGGTGCGGCTTGAGGCCACCCGCCACGAGCGCATCCGGATTGACCGCGCGAGCGAGCTGGTCATCGACCACGCCTATGGCGCGGCTGTAAGTGCCTCGCGTCCGGATCTGGCCGCCATGCAATCCACCACGACAGTGCGTTTTGTCCAGGCCGCCGGATGCACCGAGCTGGTGGCGCGCACGGTGTCCACGGCCGAGCAGACCCGCCTGCAAGTGACAGTCACGCGGGACGGTCAGCCCTGGTGGTCGGGCAGCTGGTAGCGCCGAATGAAGCCTCGGTCGATGCGGTCTTTGAGCCACCAGACCCAGCGACCCTGCGCTGACAAAGGGCCCCAGCTGGCAATCGCCTCATGGTTGCCGCATGACAGCAGGTTCAGGGTGTGCGCGGGTGGTTGGTGGGCCTTGAGGGGCTGGCCCGACAGAGCTGCATTGAGGTTGTTTGCCAGTGCGGCACCAGCCCGCACCGCGTAAACGCCGCTGCGGGCGATGGGCCGGTCGACCCGGCTGCTGACGTCACCGGCGGCAAACACATGGGGGTGTCTGGTGGAGCGCAGGCAGGCGTCCACCGCGATAAAGCCCTGCGCATCCAGCGCCAGCCCACTGCTCTGCAGCCAGCCCGGGGCTTGCGCGCCGGTGGCAATCAGCGGCACGTCGCAGGCCAGACGTGCGCCGCTGGCCAGCAGTACCTCGCCTTCTGTGAAGCTGCTGGCCGTATCCGGCAGCACGGTGATCTGGCGGCTTTTGAGGGCTCGCATCACCCGGGCTTGTGCGGTTGCCGGGTAGTTGGCGGCCAGGGCGCCGCCGGTCAGCAGCGTGACAGCAGCGCCGGGCAGACGGTGGCGCACCGCCATGGCCAGCTCGATGCCGGCCGCGCCGCCGCCGACCACCGCCAACCGGAGCCCCTGGGTTTGTGCCAGCGCGACCACGCGCGGCCACAGGGTGCCAAAGGCTTCAATCGGCCGCACAAACAAACCATGCTCGCGCACGCCGGGCATGAGTGCCTCCAGGCGTTGCCGGTCTTGCACGGCGCCGGTGTTGACCGACAGCCAGTCGAAGTCAAGGACGCTGCCGTCGTCAAGCGTGACCTGGTTGCTGGCGGCGTCCAGCTCGACCACGCTGTGCGGCAGCCAGCGGATTGACGAGCCGGCCAGCAACGGCTCCAGCGCGATGACGCACTGTTCCAGCGCGTAATGGCCTGCCACATAGCCGGGCACCATGCCAGAGTACAGCTGGCGCGGGTGCGGCGTTACCAGGGTGATCTTGGGCGGCAACGCGCCATGGCGAATCAGCTCGGCGTAGCGTTTGAGCACTTGCACATGGGCGTGGCCGGCGCCAAGCAGGACCAGGTGTTTCATGGGTCAGGGGTTCCAGCGCAGTTGGGTCAGGTAGGCCAGGCTTTGGCCGCCGGTGTTGTCGCTGTCGGCGCCGACCGCCACGGCGATGACTGGTGGCGTGCTGCGGCTCTCCTGGCCGAACAGGCGGGCAAAGTCCTCGGCCACATTGCGGCGCTGGGTGACCCACTGGCCGCTGGGGCTGGCTGGACCGTCCAGTACCAGGTAGCGCACCCGGGCCGTATAGGGGTTGGCGCCAGAGCTCCCGGCCGGGTAACGGCTGTCCCACAGGTAGCACAGGGTGGCGGCGGGCAGGGCCTGGCCGGTCACGGCACGCGCCAGGCTCAAGGCTGCCCGCTGGCCGAAAGGGATGTCTGCCAGCGGCTGGTCAAACATCACGCAGACCTTGAGCGCGGCGTCGTCCCCAGGCTTGGTGGCAATGTCGGCCTGTGGCAGGCCGCGTTCAAGCCGCCAGCGCCAGCTCAAGTGACGCGGTGCCGGTCCGGCCCAGGCGTGGCTGATCACGCCATAGGACGCGTTGGTGGTCAGTTCCAGCACGGTGTCACCGGCCAGTGGAACGAGGCTGAAGCGGCTGCGTGGCACAGCTTTGTCGGCCGGCAGGCCGCTGGCCACCCAGGCCGGGTGCAGCGCGACGCCAGCAGCGGCATCAAACGGCGCTAAATTTTGAGAAAAAGCGGCGCTAGGCCATGTGCTTATTAGGGTTATTGCTATAAAATAAATAGCAAATCGGTGTCGGAGCAAGGTGATGCGCATGGTTAGCCCCGACGCCAGTCGTGGTAGCGGCGCACCCAGGCCAGCAGACGCTCCGGGGCGTGGGCACGCTTCCAGGCGCCGGCGGCGTACTTGTTGGCCTCGGTCAGCGTGGGGTAGGGGTGGATGGTGCCCAGGATCTTGTTCAGGCCCAGCCCCTGCTGCATGGCCAGCACATACTCGGCCAGCAGCTCCCCTGCATGGCTGCCGACGATGGTCACGCCCAGAATGCGGTCTTGCCCGGGCACGGTCAGCACCTTCACAAAGCCCTCGGTCTCGCCCTCGGCGATGGCGCGGTCCAGGTCGTCGAGGGGGAAGCGGGTGAGTTCATGGGCGATGCCTTGGGCGCGCGCCTCCTGCTCATTCAGGCCGACGCGGGCCACCTCGGGCTCGGTGAAGGTGACGCTGGGCAGGGCCCGGTAGTCGGCCTTGAAGCGCCGGAACTGGCCAAACAGGGCATTGACGGTGGCGTACCAGGCCTGGTGCGCCGCCGAATGGGTGAACTGGTAGGGCCCGGCCACATCACCCACGGCATAAATGTTGGGGTACAGGGTCTCTAGGTAGACATTGGTGTCGATGGTGCGACCGGTGGGGATGCCCAGGGCCTCCAGGCCGTAGCCGTCCAGCCGGGCCACCCGGCCCACGGCGCACAGCAGTTCGTCGAAGGGCAGGGCGGTCTCTTGCCCCTGCTGAGTCACCACCAGGGTCTTCACCAGGGTTTTGATCGGCGCGTCTGCCCCGGTGGCGGTCTCGCAGCGCAAAGCCGTGTGGCCGGTCAGCACCTGCACGCCATCGGCCCGCAGCGCGGCTGTGACGAGAGTTGTCACATCCTCGTCTTCCCGCAGCAGCAGGCGCGGTGCCTGCTCCACCAGCGTCACCTGGGAGCCGAGCCGGGCAAAGCTTTGCGCCAGTTCGCAGCCGATCGGCCCGCCGCCCAGCACCAACAGCCGCTGCGGTACGGTCGCCAGGGTTCCAAAACGCGCCCAAAGGGTGTCGCTGGTCACATAGCCGGCCTCTGCCAGTCCGGGCAGGGGCGGCACCAGCGGCCGGGCGCCGGCGGCAATCACGATGCTGCGGGCGCTCAGCCGCTGCGTGCTGCCGTCGGGGAGCCTGATCGCGACCGTCCACGGGTTGCACAGCGTGGCGTGGCCCTGCACCACCTCAACGCCCAGGCTGGTGTAGCGGGCCACGCTGTCGTGCGGGGCAATGGCGGCGATCACGGCCTGGATGCGCTGCATGACAGCCGGGAAGTCGACCACCGGCTCTACCCCTTGCAGGCCAAAGCGGCCGGCATCGCGCATTTGCTGCGCCACCCGGGCGCTTTTGATCAAGGCCTTGCTGGGCACACCGCCGTAGTTGAGGCAGTCGCCGCCCATGACGTGGGCCTCCACCAGCGTCACCCGGGCCTTAACGGCAGCGGCAATGTAAGCCGAGACCAGCCCGCCGGCGCCGGCACCGATGACAATTAAATTGCGGTCAAAGCGCCGGGGCCGCTGGCCACGCCAGCGTGCGTACACACGGCGCCGCTGCAGCGCCAGCATCGCCGCCTTGGTCAGCAATGGAAACAGGCCCAGCAGGGCCAGCGCGCCGAGCAGCCCCGGGCTGGCGACATCGCGCAGTGCGCTGATGCTGGCAAGTTCGGTCCCGGCATTCACGTAGACCGCGGTACCGGCCAGCATGCCGAGCTGGCTGACCCAGTAAAAGGTCCAGGGGCGCAAGGCGGTCAGGCCCATGGCCAGGTTGATGACAAAGAAGGGCACCACCGGAATCAGGCGCAGGCTGAACAGATACAGGGCGCCGTCGCGCGCCAGTCCCTGGTTGATGCCTGCCAACCGGGCCCCAAACCGGGCCTGCACGCTGTCGCGCAACACAAAGCGCGCTGCCAGAAAGGACACGGTGGCGCCCAGGGTAGAGGCAAAAGACACCAGCAGCAGGCCCCAGCCCAAGCCGAAGATGCCGCCGCCCGCCAGCGTCAGGATGGCAGCGCCGGGCAGTGACAGTGAGGCCACCGCCACGTACAGCGCAAAAAAAGCGCCGCGCACGGTCCAAGGCGCCT
>CAXNFT010000126.1:0-7150 GCA_964201255.1 Rhodoferax sp. | reverse complement strand
GGGGCCGCCCTGCCCCAGTGTTGGCAGCAGCGCCTCGCCATATGCTGGTGATCCTGCTCTCTGAGATGGGCAGCGTGGTGCTAGCCGGGCCGCTGTTTGCGACGCTGCGCGAACGCTACCCCGGCGTGACCCTTCATGTGCTGCAGCTCAAGAAAAACCAGGAGGTTGCCGCCCTGCTCGGGCTGGCGCAGCCCGAGCACCTGCATGCACTGGACGACAGCTCGGCCCTCACCCTGCTGGGCGACATCTGGCGGGTCTGCCGCACCCTGCGCGCCCTGCCGCTGGATGCGGTGATTGACTGTGAGCTCTTCTCGCGCATCAGCAGCCTGCTGTCTTACCTGAGCGGCGCGCCGGTGCGCGCCGGCTTCACGCCGCACACCCAAGAGGGCCTGTACCGCGGCAGCTTCATCAACCGCGCCATCCCCTACAACCCCTACCAGCACATCAGCAAACAATTTTTGTCGCTGGCAGATGCACTGCAGGCACCCAGCACGCCGCGCCACAAGGCAGCAGCGCTGCGCGACATGCCGGCCGACACCGCACTTAGCGTGACCTTCAGCGCGGCTGAGCTGGCCGGCTATGAGCGCCAGTTGCAGACTGACTTTGCTGTGCTGAGCACACACCGACTGGTGCTGCTGTATGCCGGCGGCGGCCTGCTGCCCGAGCGTGCCTGGCCGGCAGCCCACTATGCACGGGTGGCCAGCGGCCTGTGCCGGGCAGGCCATGCGGTGGGTCTGATTGGCCTGCGTGACGACGCCGCACTGGCGCGCGAACTACAAGCCCAGGCCGGCAGCCCGCTGTGCTTGGATCTCACCGGCTACACCCGCAGCATCCGAGAGCTGCTGATGCTGTTCCACCAGGCTGACCTGCTCATTACCAACGACGGCGGGCCGGGCCACTTTGCCAGCCTGACCCCCATTCGGACCATGATCTTCTTCGGCCCCGAGACGGCCCGCCTCTACGGCCCACTGGGGCCACGGGCCACGGTGCTTGAATCGGGCATTGCCTGCTCACCCTGCCTGAGCGCCTACAACCACCGGCAGACCTTTTGCGATGGTGACAACCAGTGCCTCAAGCGCATCCCGCCCGACCCGGTGCTGGCCGACGCGCTGACGGCCCTGACGCAGGTCGACCGGATCCTGGCATGAGCGACTCCGTGACCCTGAAGCAGCGGCTGCTGAAGCTGCTGGCTTGGATGGAAAGCGTGCGTTACCTCAAGTTTGGCGTGGTAGGGGCCAGTGGCACAGTGATCAATTTGGCCGTGCTCCACTTTGGGCACGAGGTCTTGTTTGCACAGCTTGAAGCCGGCTACAACAAGCCCTATTTTTCGCTGGCGCTCGCCATTGCCGTGGCCACGGTGAACAACTTCACCTGGAACCGGTTGTGGACCTGGTCAGACCGAGTCCAGCAGCTCGAAGCCGATGAAATGCCCCGTGTGAGCCTGCGCACCCTGGGCATGGAATTCAGCCAATACGTGACCGCATCGGCCTTTGGCAGCGGGCTGCAGTATGTGCTCACCCTGCTGCTGTCTGGCAGCATGGACTACCGCTTGGCCAATATCGTCGCTATTCTGGCAGCCAGTGTGAGCAATTTTCTGGCCAACGACCGCTGGACCTTCCGCCGCAAGCGCAGGCGCTGAAAGGTGAAACGCTTGGGCCCGACATCGGAAGCAGCAGGCGGCTCGACCTGGGGCTGGGCTCTGCTGCTGGCCCTCGCCGTGGCCATCTACAGCCTCGGCCTGGGCAACCCCTATATCCCCACCAATGGCGACGAGATGGTGTATGCCCATATTGCCCGCCTGACCGCCGCCTCGGGCCACTGGCTACCACTGGTGTCAGAGCTGGACAACATGCGCAACACCAAGCCACCACTGTTGTTTTGGCAGGCCTTGCTGGCCGGCGACTGGGGCCACCACTGGAGTCTGGCTGCCCTGCGCACGCCCAGCCTGATTTACACCCTGCTGCTGGCGGCCATGGTGGCGGCAACAGTGCACGGCATCACCCGCTCGGTGGCGCGTGCGGCGCTGGCTGCCTGCGTTTATCTGGCGTTTTTTTCGACCTATCGCTACGGCCGGCCGTTCCTGACCAGCGCGCCCGAGACCTTCTGGCTGAGCTTGCCGATGTTCTGGCTGCTGTGGCAAGGGATACAGCCACTGCCGCCTGCCACTGCCACTGCCACTGCCAAACCTGATGCCAGCCCAGGCTGGTGGGCACATTCGGCCTTTGGCCTGGCGATCGGCCTGGGCCTGGCCTACAAATCGTTTGCCTTGGTGGCGCCGGCCGCCGCCGCGTTGTGGTGCGCCCGGCTGGCCACCGAGCCTCAGCTGAATGCCCGTGTGCTGTGGCGTGCCTCGCTGCAAGTGGCCTTGAGCGCCAGCCTGGCCTTGGCGATTTTTGGTTTGTGGTTTGCGCTGGACCCAGACCCAGCGGCGGTCTGGCAAGAGTTTGTCTTAGCCGAGAACGCCGGCAAAATGGCCAGCACCGAGGGCTACTGGCAGGTGGCGCTGCGCGGTGGCGATGGCAGCATGCTGGCGCAGTTGCTGGCCTATGTGCAAAACGCCGGGCTGCTGGCCTTTGTGGTGCTGGGCCTGTTGCCCGTGGCGCTTAAGCGCTGGCGTGCCAGCCACAGCAGCCAGGCGCTGGCGTTATCGCTACCGCCGCATACCCGCATCCTGCTGGTCTGGCTGGCGGTCTGGCTGCTGGTGTTCATGCTGCCCAGCCAGCGCTCGGCGCGCTACCTGATCCCGGCCATGCCGGCGCTCGCCTGTGTCATTGCCCTGGGCTGGCAGCACATCGGGCGCATCTGGTTTGTGCTGTGTCTGCCGCTGTGCGCCCTGATGCTGCTGGTGCTGGGCCGCATCGCCTGGGTGGCACACGATTTGGGCATTGCCAGCACTGGCGAATGGCTGGCCGCCATGGCAGCGGGGCTGACCGGCATGCTGCTAGTGCTGGCTGGTCTGTGGCGCGCGAGTTGGAGCCGCGGCTGCAGCTTAGCCGCCTGCCTGGCGGTGTACGCCAGCCTGGGTCTGAGCACCGCGCCACTCAACGGCCCGACCGGCCGCTACCCGGCAGATGCCCTGGCGGCCCTGGCGAAGCCGGGCGCCCGCGTGGCCGTGCCCAACAACTTCAACGGCCAGTTCGAACGCTTTGAGTTCCTGCTGCCAGGCAACCGCTTTCTTCCCTACGACAGCCAGGCCCGGGCCAGCTCCACCCCGGACGGCACTGCGCTGGCCGATCTACTGGCACGCCATGACGCCGTGGTCTGGCTACAGGGCACACCCACTGAAACCGCCCCGCCCTGCGCACCGCGCTGTCGCCTGCTGGGCACCCGCTGGGAACTCAAGGGCCGGCACCGCTCAGGCGAGATCACGCTGGCCAACCTGTGGTACCCGCAGCAGTGGCTGTTCCGGCGCGAGTGGCTGATAGGCCCTGCTTTTTGATCGTTGTTTTTAGGGGTTGTTGATTGGCGTGCCGGTCAGATCCGTCATCCCCGGCTACGAACGGGGATCCATGACGTCCTGGATTCCCGGTCGAGCCGGGAATGACAGGAAACTCGCCGGGAATGACGAGCAGCAGCATACCGGAGCGAAATCAGGCACGCCGTCCCCGTAGCCCCCAAAGCCAGCGCATTTGCAGGCCGAGCCACAGCAACGGGTCCAGCAGGGCATCCCACAGGTTGCCGCTGGGCCAGCGGGTGAGCACAAACAGCAGCAGGACCAAAGCCGGCAAGGCCAGCCAGGACCAGGCTGCTGGCTGGGCGCCCCAGCGCAGCCACCCTGCCAGCAACAGCAGGCAGACCGCCGCCAGGGCGGGAGTGCCAAAACCCCAGCCATAAAGGGCCACTGGCAACAGCGCGAGCAGATCCAGCAGCAGCAACCAACCCAGCAGCACCGCCAGCCAGCCCAAGGAATTGGCCCAGGGCGCCGGGCCGGCTAATTCTTTTGCGTCTGGGGGACTCGGCCTCAAAGCCTTGGCCAGCCAGAACAGCCCCAGCAAGCCGCTGCTCAGGCTGGGCGCCTTTAAGGCCAAACCAAGCCAGTATGAAACCGAAGCCGTACCGGGCAGCGCCACCCAAACCAACACCGCCACCAGCAGGGCCAAGCGGACGCGGCGTGACCAGTCGTACGCCAGCCAGCCAACACCACCGCCCAGCACCACTGCCCATAGGCCTTGCCGGGCCAGACTCTGGCCAGACAGCTCGGGCAGCCATGGCAACTGCCAGGCCTCCCAGGCGGTGAGTAAGGTGGTGCTGTCCATGGGCACTAAAGCTCGGGTGGGTTGCGTCAGTTTCAGGGTCGCAAGGCGGGGGCAGCAAAGCGCTGCCAGGCAATCTGACGACGCTGGTCGGTGTAGCTGACCCACAGGCTATCGTCGGCCCAGGTCAAGGCAGGGTAAGAGAACTCCTGCCCCGACTGGCCCTCAACGAGGGCCCGCGGCTGCGCCAGTGCCCAGTGCGCGCCGTCGACCGATTGACTCAGATCGAGCCGATGGCGGCTGCCCGGCAAGGAGTTGTGCACCAGCAGCAGTTGGCCAGGCGCCAGCGCCAGCGCAGCGACGGCCGAGCCGGGGTTCACCAAGTCAAGATCCGGCGCGTCCTGCCAGCTGCGGCCACCGTCCTGGGTACGCGCCACCCCGACCCGACCTTCCGGGCGCTGGTCGCGCATCAGGGCCAGCCAGTCCGACGTGCCCAGGGGCAGCAGGCTCGGTTGCAGCAGGTGCCGCCGCGCAGAGATACGCGTGGCGCCCAGGTAGTGGCCAGCGGCATCAAAGCGCAAGGCCAGCGGGTACTTGATGCCGAGCTCAAAATACACCGGCAACACCATCCCTCCGTCGGCCAGCGGCAGCGGGGCATTGCGCACAAAAAAAATAGTGTTCCATAACCAACCCAGTGGCAGCACCTGCACCGGCGCAAACGACAGTTGAGCGAGGTCAGAGCCCGTGCGCTGGCGAAGGTGCACGATGCGTGCTGCAGCCCAGCCACCCAGACCGGTAGCCACCACAAACAGATGGATTCGCCCTTGGGGGTCCAGCCAGGCCACCGGATTCCCCAGCCTGCGTACAGCAAAACCCAGATCAGCACCAAGAGCCTGACGGTTCAGCACAAAACGAGCCGGCGTCCAGCTGCCGCTGGCGCGGTCGAATTGCGACGCGGCAATTTGCACATCAGGGGCACTCTCCCGGGTGCCTGCAAACCAGAAGGCCATCAGAGAAGCGGCATGGTCTTTGGGTAAGGCCAGCAGGCTACTGGCGTGCGCAGCCGGTGTGTTCACCGGCATCGGGATGGCGCCACTGGCCTGCAGCACCAAGCCTGCCGAGGCCTGCACCGGCGCTGCCACCGCCTGTGCTCTCGGGGCCGGAGCTGCTGCCGGGCGCCGACCCGTGTCCAACATCAGCACAAGCGCAACACCCAACAGGCCTGTCAGCAAACGTCGCCAAGGGCCAACCGTCAAGGTAGCCCGCATGACGTGAGCATTAAACAAGGCCATGAGTGAAGCAGCGCCCGCTGATGCGAGCACAAAGGAGTTGGCGACGGTGCCATCTTATGTTGAAACGGTCTTGCTCAAAGGTATGGGCGGCTGCCACATAATGTCGCGTCCAGTCAATTCAGCGGGCTGCCTTTGCTTGGGGCTGCCTTGCGTCAACGCAAAGCCCCATGCACCGTACTATTTTTGACACCCCAGTAATTAACACCCTGTTGCGTGGCGTATCGGTCCGGTTTTTACGGCTGACCGGCTGGACCATCGAAGGCGAACTGCCGTCCGGTGCTGGCAAAAGCGTGCTGATAGCCGCGCCTCACACCAGCAACTGGGACCTGCCCTACACCCTGATGGTGGCCTTTGCGCTGCGCCTGAACGTGTACTGGATGGGTAAAGAACAGCTGTTTAGACCACCTTTTCGCGGCGTGATGCGCTGGCTGGGCGGCATCCCGGTCAACCGGGCGCAGGCCGGCAACCTGGTGGCGGCCTCGGTGACGGCGCTGCAGCAGGCGGCCGGTCCCGTGCAACTGATCGTGCCGCCCGAGGGCACGCGCAGCAAGACACGCTATTGGAAAACCGGCTTTTATTACATTGCTTTGGGTGCCCAAGTGCCTATCGTGATGGCCTATATGGATTACGAGCGCAAGCGCAGCGGCCTGGGGCCGGTGTTTGTGCCTACCGGCGACGTGGACGCCGATATGGCCACCATCAAGGCCTTTTACGCGCCTTTCAAGGGCCGCAACGCCGCACAATTTCACGCCGGCGAGTAGCCAAGCCGGTCATACACGGCAACACCTCCCGTCATCCCCGGCAACGATCGGGGATCCATGACCCCCTGGATTCCCGCCTTCGCGGGAATGACGCGCGGGAACGGCAGGTCGCCCGCGCTCAATGAAACTCCCGGCTTGGCGCGGCCAGCCCGCCCAGCAGCGGCGTGAGGTCGCGCAGGTGGCCGGCGATCAGGTGGCGCACCTCGCCGCCGCTCTCGGTATCGCGCTGCCAGACGCCGTGCACCGCCAGCAGGCGCGACTGCACGGCCGCCGCGCGCTGGCGTTCTCGTAGGCTTTTCCAAACGATCACGTTGATGCAGCCGGTTTCGTCCTCCAGTGTCACAAACATCACGCCTTTGGCGGTGCCGGGCTGCTGGCGCATGGTCACCAGGCCGCAGGCGCGCACCAGCCTGCCGTCGGGCAGGCTGTGCAGTTCGGCAGCCGTCATCAGCTTCATTTTTGATAGCGAAGAACGCAGCAACGACAAGGGGTGCGAGCGTAAAGTAAGGCCAGTGCTGGCGTAGTCGAGCAGCACCTCCTGGCCTTCGCCAGCCGCTGGCAGCAGCAGCCGGGGCTCCTGCACCGGCACGCCCTGCAGCAGGGGTGGCGCCGGCTGCAGGGCGCTGGCGTCCCACACCTGCTGGCGCCGGTGGCCGGCCAAACTGGCCAGCGCATCAGCCGCCGCCAGCGCCCGCAAGTCGCCTCGGTCCAGCCCGGCGCGCAGGGCCAGATCCTCCACACTGGCAAACCCCGCTGTCAGTCGCGCCACCACCACCCGCTCGCCCACCACCCGCGCCAACCCGGCCACCAGACACAGCCCCAGCCGCACCGAACAATTGGGGTCAGATTCCAATTTACTGGGGCCGCCGACCGAGTTTGGCGGAAAATAATTGGAATCTGACCC
>CAXNFT010000125.1:0-7170 GCA_964201255.1 Rhodoferax sp. | reverse complement strand
TTGCCTTGCACCCTTTGGGCATCGTCCTCCAGGTGCTCTTGTGACCAGGCCGCGCTGGCCTGCACCGTCCAGCGCTCGATCTGCTCGCGCCCCGGCTTGCTCGATTCGCGCGCCAGCCAGGCGATGCGGTGGTGGGTGCTGCGCGCCGCATTCCATTGCGGGCCCAAGGCGCTCATGTCGGGCTGCATGGCCTGTGGAAAGGCCAGCATCAGCGTCCAGCAGGGCGCCACCTGCACCCGGTCCAGCCGATTGACCCAGGCCTTTGCCAGGCCCGAGCTGTGCAGCAAATCCCGGGTTTGGGGCGAGGGCATGGCCAGCAACACGCCGTCAAAGCCAGAGTAGACGTGTTGCCCGCCATCAGCCCCCTCGGTGCGCAACTGCCAGTGTTTGGCATTCAGGGCGTCGCGCTCCAACCGGGTGACGCGGGTTTGCAGGTTAAGTTGCGCGTGCAGTGGCTGTGCCCATTGCCGGGCCAGGGCGTTCATACCAGGTACCGGCACCCAGTGCGAATCGCGCGGGGGCAGGCCGGCGGCCGCGACCCGGCCTTGCGCGTCCAGCACCCGCACCGTGTTGGCGCTCCAGGGCTTGCACAGGCCGGGCACGGTGGTCAGCGCCAAGGTAAAGCGCGGGTCGCGCTGGGTGAAATACTGGGCGCCATGGTCAAAGCTGCCGAATGGGCTGCTACGCGTCGCCATGCGGCCACCCACGCCCCGGCTTTTTTCAAAAAGTTGGACCTTGTGGCCGGCCTGCACCAGCGTGCGGGCGCAGGCGATGCCGGCCATGCCAGCGCCAATCACAGCCAGATGCTTGGGGGCGGATAGGGTCATGGCGTAGCTCTCCGATGGTTGTTGTGTTGGATGCACTTTACACGCCTTGGTGGCGTTCAAGCAAAGCGGCACGGGTGGCCGGCTGCGCCAATTGGCCCAGCCACCACTGCAGCGCGCGGCCCTGGCCCTCTTTGGCGGTGCGGCGCCAGGCGTAATGCACCGGCACCACGCGTTGCGGCTGTGCCATCGGCTTGACCACCAGCCGCCCGGACTCGATGTAGGGCCGGGCCATGCTTTCCGGCACATAGCCGCTGCCCAAGCCGCGCAACTGGGCGTCAAGCTTGGCCTGCATGGTGGCCACGGTGAACACGTCTTGGCCGCCCAGCAGGCCGACCGACACACCGCCGCCGCGGGTGATGGTGTCGGCCACCGCCACCGCCCGGTGCTGACGCACGTCGTCGTCGGTCAGCGGCGCAGTCGCTTCCGCCAGCGGGTGGTGCGGAGCTACCGCGTAGACAAAGCTGACCTCGCCCATCGGCTGACCCGCCAGGCCGTCCTGCAGATGCACCTCGGCCACCCCAATCGCCAGGTCGGCCTGGCCCGAGGTCAGCGCTTCCAGCGTGCCCGAAAGGGTCTCGTCGCGCAATTTGATGCGGGTGGGCGGCTGCAGCGCCAGGAACTGGGCACAGAGTTCCATCACGGTTGGCTTGGCGATGATGCTGTCCACGGCAATCGTCAGCTGCGGCTCCCAGCCGGTGGCCACGCGCTTGACCCGGTTGGCGACCGCCTCCAGATCGGCCAGCAGCCGGCCGCCCTCGCGCAACAGCTCGGCACCGGCCTCGGTAGGCCGGGCCTGGCGCGAGCTGCGGTCGTACAGCAGCACGTCCAGTGCGTCTTCAATCTGGCGTACCCGGTAGCTCAAGGCGCTGGGTACCATGCTCAGGGCCCGGGCGGCGGCAGCAAAACTGCCGGCACTGGCGATGGTTTGCAGCATGCTAAGGGCATCAGGCGTCAGAACATCGCGTGCGTTTTGCATATTTACTTTGATCAGATTCAAATAATTTGAATGATGCCATCAAATCCGCTGGCGCTCAAGGCGCAGCGCCGCCCGTACAGTACAACTTGTTTCAGGAGATGCAACATGCTGACCGTCCGCCCTTCAGGCGACCGAGGCTACGCCGACCATGGCTGGCTTAAGTCGTTCCACAGTTTTTCATTTGCCGGTTATTTTGACGCTCAACACATGGGCTGGGGCAACTTGCGCGTGGTCAATGAAGACCGGATTGCGCCCGGCACCGGCTTTGGCACGCACGGTCACCGCGACATGGAAATCATCAGCTATGTGCTGTCTGGCGAACTGGCCCACAAGGACAGCATGGGCAACGTGAAGGGCATCCCGCCAGGCGACGTTCAGCGCATGAGCGCCGGGAGCGGGGTGCAGCACAGTGAGTTCAACCACGCGCCTGCGCAAACCACCCATTTCCTGCAGATCTGGATCGAGCCCAATGTGACCGGCATCGAACCCAGCTACGAGCAAAAAACCTTCGCCAACAGCGACAAGCAGGGTCGCCTGCGCCTGGTCGCCGCACCCGGTGGTGCCGAAGGTTCGGTCACCCTGCACGCCGACGCCCGTCTGTTTGCCGGCCTGTTTGACGGCGAGCAGAGTGCCGACTTGCCACTGGACCCGTCGCGCAAAGCCTATGTGCAGGTGCTGCGTGGCCAGATTCAGGCCAACGGCACCCCGCTGCGCGCCGGCGACGCCGCCCTGCTGGCCGACGAGACTCAATTGCGTTTGAGCCACGGCCAGGACGCCGAAGTGCTGGTGTTCGACCTCAGCGCCTGAACCCACCAACCCATCACCCGTCATTCCCACCCAGTCCCGTCATTCCCACCCGGCCCCGTCATTCCCGCCCCCGATCAGGTCGAGGGCAGGCTCCAGCGGGAATCCATGCCCCCTCTCCCTTTCTGACCCTTCAAGGACCTTTTTATGCTTAACCAATACCAATCCGCCTTATCCCTCACCGCCCGTCTGTTGTTGGCGGCCTTGTTTCTACCCGCAGGCCTGAGCAAACTGTTCGGCTTTACCGGCACGGTGGGCTACATCGCCTCGGTCGGTTTGCCAATGCCCATGCTGGGCGCGGTGCTGGCGGTGGCGCTGGAGGTGCTGGGTGGGCTGGCCCTGATCGCCGGTTACCAGACCCGCTGGGCAGCGCTGCTGATGGCGCTTTTTACGGTGGTAGCAGGCGTGTTTTTTCATAATTTCTGGGCCGCGCCCGCCGAGGCTTTGCAGGTTCAGCAGATCATGTTCATGAAGAACCTGGCGATTGCCGGCGGCCTGCTGGCGCTCACTGCTTTTGGCCCTGGCGCTCTGAGTCTTGATGCCAAGCGCGGCGCTTGAGTCGCCGCTGATCTCCCTTTTTACCGGAGCCCGCAAACTGCGGATTCTTTTCTCTCGCCACATCTAGGAGTACGAATATGGCAAAAGTCGCCGTTGTTTTTCATTCAGGTTACGGTCACACCCAGCGCCTGGCCCAATCGGTAGCCCATGGCGCCGGGGCTGAGCTGCTCACCATTGACGCCGACGGCAACTTGCCCGACGCCGCTTGGGAGACGCTGGCCGCCGCGGATGCCATTATTTTTGGCTCACCCACCTACATGGGCACGGTCAGCTGGCAGTTCAAAAAGTTTGCCGATGCCTCTTCCAAGCCCTGGTACACCCAGGCCTGGAAGGACAAGATTTTTGGCGGCTTCACCAACAGCGCCAACATGAACGGCGACAAGCACTCCACACTGCACTACTTCATGACCCTGGCCATGCAGCATGGCGGCGTCTGGGCCGGCACCGGCATCAACTACAACAACACCAAGGCCTCGCAGCGCAGCGACGTCAATTACCTGGCCTCAGCCGCCGGCCCGATGGCCCAAACCCCGGGTGACGCGGGCGCTGCCGAGATGAACGCCGGCGACCTGGAAACCGGCCGCCTGTTCGGCCAGCGTATCGCTGAACTGGCACAAAAGTTCAGCCGCTAAGCCGCCATGGATGCCCGGTCAAGCCGGGCCCGCTCCTGTCATTCCCGCGCACGCGGGAATCCAGGGATGCCCGGTCAGGCCGGCCATGACGGCCTGAAGTCAGGCTAGGGCTGTGGGCTTTGGGTCCAACTGGGCATCGACGGTGCGGCGTTCGTCAAACACGAAGCAGTTGCCTCGGTAGTGCGCACCGCCGGTTTCCTCAAGGTACTTGAGAATGCCGCCTTCGAGCTGGTAGGTGTTCGGCAAGTCTTGCTCACGCATGAAGATCGCTGCCTTCTCGCAGCGAATGCCGCCGGTGCAAAAACTCACCACCGTCTTGTCTTGCAGCTCCGAGCGGTGCGCCAGCAGGGCTTGTGGAAAATCGCTGAACTTGTCCAGACGCCAGTCGATGGCGCCCTCAAACGTGCCCTCGTCCACCTCAAAGCCATTGCGCGTGTCGAGCAGCACCACCGGCCGGCCATGATCGTCCATGCCGGCGTCCAGCCAGCGTTTTAGTGTCTCGGCAGTCACGGCCGGCGCGCGACCGTCTGCCGGTCGGATGGCCGGATGGTCCATGCGGATGATCTCGCGTTTGACCTTGACCAGCATCTTCTTAAAGGGCTGCGTGGCTGACCAGCTTTCTTTGGGCGACAGGTCAGCCAAGCGCGGGTCTTGCCGCAGCTGCGCCACAAATTCCTGCACCGCCGGGGCCGGGCCCGCCAAAAACAGGTTGATACCCTCTTCGGCCAGCAAGATGGTGCCCTTGAGTTGGAGGGCGTTGGCACGCGCCATGAGGGAGCTCCGCAAGGCGTCGGCATCGGGCAAAGACACGAACTTGTAGGCGGAAATATTCAGGACATTAGGCACCTAGCTATTTTAGAAGTGGGTCTAGCCGCCGCTCTGAAAAAAAGCAAGAAAGGCGTTTGTCTGGTGCAAAATATGGAACAAGGAGGGCGAAAAAAATGAAGCTTATGCTAGGCATTCGTGACCGGATGTTGCTGGCAGCGCTGCTGCCTGTGGCCCTGGTCGCCTTTGGCCTGGTGGCGGCCTTGATGGCCTTGCACCTGAATGACTTGCAAACCACGCACCAGCAACGCTTGCGCTCAGTGGCGCAACAAGTCGCGGTTGCTAGCCGATTGGGTCTGGCAGCGCAAGACCGGGAGCAACTGACCGTGGTTGCCAGCAGCGCCCTGCGGGAGCGCGACCTGCGCGCTGTGACCATTTTGACTTTCGATGGCCGGGTACTCGCCAATGAGGGCCAGCAACCGGATACCGCAGCTGAGCGTGACGTCCTGGTGCAGCCCGTCTGGTCCGGCCAGGTCGGGCCAGAACATTTGGACGAGCAAGCCTTGACCAAGGGTGTAAAGGTCCCCGGTTTACTGGGGCATGTTCGGCTGGAATTCGCCAACAACTGGCTGGCCGAGCGGCGCAATGAGGCCCTGTTGGCTGGCGCGGCGGTCGCCCTTGTCGGTATGCTCTTCGGCGGCCTGCTGGCTTTGCGCTTGGCACGTGGTTTCATTGAGCCGGTGGTGCGCATGTCGCGCATGGTCAAACGCATTGGCGACGGTGATTTGTCGGTTCGGGAGCCAGAATCGTCGCATACCCCACTGCGTGAACTGCAACTCGGCCTCAACCAAATGGTGCAGGGCTTGGAGGTCGGGCGTGACCAGCTGGAGCAGCGCGTGGCCGAGGCAACCCGTGTCTTGCGCGCCAAGATGGACGAAGCCGAGCAGGCCACGCTGGCCAAAAGTCGCTTTCTGGCGGCAGCCACGCATGACCTGCGGCAGCCGGCGCATGCGCTGGGCATGTTTGTGGAGCGGCTACGCCAGCTGACCCACGACACCCAGGCCATGCAGGTGCTGGGCAACCTGGAGGCTTCGGTGCAGTCCATGCAGGAGCTGCTTGACGCCTTGCTCGATATTTCCCGGTTTAACGCCAACGCGGTCCCGGTACAGGTACACCCCTTTGCCCTCAATGAGCTGTTTGATAAATTGCGCTCAGCCATGGGCAGCACGGCCCGAGACAAAGGACTGCGACTGCGGATTCGCCCGACAGGCGCCTGGCTCACGACTGACGCCGGGCAATTGCAGCGCATCCTGCTGAACCTGGTGGGCAATGCCCTGGCCTACACGCCCCGGGGCACGGTCCTGGTCTCGTGCCGGCTGCTCGCGGGCGGCAGCCTGGCCCGGATTCAGGTCTGGGACAGTGGCATTGGCATTTGGCCTGAGCACCATAAAGCGGTGTTTAAAGATTATTTTCAGGTCGACAACCCGGCCCGCAGCAATAGCAAAGGCCTGGGCCTGGGTTTGCACATCGTGGACCTCACAGCCCGGCTGCTGGGTCTGTCGGTGCAGCTGCGCTCTAACCTGGGCTGTGGCAGTCGCTTCACCATTGATGTGCCGCTGGCAAAAAGTGGGATGGTCGCGCCGGTGCAATTGGCGCCCGAGTCGCTGCCGCTGCCCATGCCTCGCGGCCTGGTGGCGATGGTGCTGGAAGATGACCGTCTTTCGCGTGAGGCCGTTGCCAGCTTGTTGGGCGGCTGGGGTTTTGAGGTGCGCAGTGCTGAGAGCCTGGCCGTGGCCTTGCAATTGATCGAGGACCAGGGGTCGCCAGACGTGCTGGTGTCAGACTACCGACTGGCCGACTGGGTGAACGGCATGGACGCCGTTCGGCAACTTCGCGCCGCTGCCAACCGGCCAATCCCCGCCTGCTTGATGAGCGGCACCAGCACACCGGCTTTGGTCCAGGCGGCTCGCGACGTCGGTCTCACACTGCTTCAAAAACCGGTGCGCCCGGCCAAGCTGCGCGCGCTGGTGCACCGGTTGGTGCTGGAACCTGGCCTGGCTCAAAAAGGGGACGAAGACTCCGAGGAAGGTGGTGCAGCCATATAGCCAGCCCGGCCGGCGGCCAGTACGGCTTGAATGCGGGACTCGACGCCGAAAAATCGGAAAATTGCGCTGACGTGGTTGCGCGTGGTTTCGTCTGAAATATAGAGCTCGCGGCTGATGATCTTGTTGGAGGCGCCAGACAGCAGCAAGGCCAGCACCTGCTCTTGCCGCTGAGTCAGGTGGGGTGCCGGCTTGGTCGGGTCGGGTGCTGAGGCCTGCGTTTGTGTGGCTCCGCCGGCCTTGGGTCGGGGGTCTTCGCCATCAAGCACCTGGCGCAGCAGGCGCAACATGTCCCGGCTGTTCCCACCCTTGCTCAGGAAGCCCGCTGCGCCGTGCGCCAGCAGACGGGCCTCGAGCTGCGGATCAGCCGAGCCCGTGAGCATGACCACCGGCAGCTCGGGGTGAGACTTGCCAAAGGCTTCCAGGCCGAGCAGGCCATTGAGGTCTGGCATCATGTAGTCCATCAGCACCAGATCAAGGTCCGGGTGCAGGTCAGCCAGTTCGAA
>CAXNFT010000124.1:0-7191 GCA_964201255.1 Rhodoferax sp. | reverse complement strand
AGGCATAGCCACCGTAACCATAGCGGCGCTCGCCATCCCAGTAAGCCTGGCCGTATTGTTTGGCGACCGCCATGCAATGGACCTTGTCATCGAGCATGCGCGCCAGCACGTCGCGCTGGCTGGCCTGGTGCAGCGGCGTCACAAAATGGCGGAGTTGTCCCATGGATCAGCTCTCAGGCCACAGACTGCAGGCAGTCAGGCAGGGTCTGGCGAACCCGCCACAGGGTGTCGAGCCGGTCAAACTCTTGGGCGTTATCGGCCTTCAGGCCCTCTACAGCGCAGTGCAGCACCTTGCCTTGGTCAAGCAAACGCTGAAACACCCTGGAACGGCCTTGCCTGCCTTCAGGCAGTTGAAACAGGCTGTAGACCACGATCCCGTCGACCTCAGGCAATTCATCGAGCACCTGCGCCAGGATCAGGTCACAGCCGGGCATGGCGTACTCGGTGGCACTGAGCAGAAACTGGAGTTGCCGACGAGCGCAATAGTCTCGAATGACCAGGTTTTGCACATGCTGGGGCACCCGCTCCCCCATGAAGGGCCGGCTGAAGATGTAGCCTCGGACCTGGTTCATGATGTTTTTGGCAGGCGATAGGCCATGCCGGTACGGGATGCAGCGCGCAAAGTGATGGGTTCGAAAAATTCACCAATCTTTTTGTCGCCGTAGGGGGTGAAGACGCCTTTAAAGCGGCAGTTCATGGACCAGCGGGTCTCGGGCTCCACGTTGACACGGTTGCCGTGCGGCAGCGCCTGGTTGAACACCAGCACCTCGCCGTAGCGCACCTGCAGCCATTGCACGTCGGCACTGATGGCCTGGTACAGCGATTCACCACTGGCACCGGCCAGCTGCGAAAAATTGCGATCCAGTGTTGCAGCTTTGTCAGGCGGCAGCAGGTACATGGCCTTGGTGCCATAGCAGTCCACCAAGGGCAGCCAGACCACGACCTCAAAGGGTGAATCGCCCGACCAGGTGTCGGCGTGCACCGGCAGCAGCGAGCTGTGATCCTCAGGCAACTGGATGCTGAGGTTGACGCGCGCCTGCATGGCCAACTCATTGCCCACCAGCGCCTCCAGGTATGGCCGCGCCACCCGAAAATAGAGGGCGCGGAAGTCATCTATGGCGTTGATCCCCTGGATGATCTTGAGCCGGAAGTCATTGAGGCTCTGCCCGCTGATGCGCTGATGCACCAAATTCAGGGTGGCCTCAGGGGTGGTGTGTGGCGACACGCCAATCAAGTCTTGTATGAGCCGCAGAAAATGGTCGCGCAGCTGGCGCAGGGCATCAGGGTCTGCCACCGGGCGGATCACGTAGCCCTGTTGCAAGTACTGGGCGGTCAACTGGGTTTCAGCATCGGTGAGGTACATGCTCAGTCCTTGCCAAGTTGCCGGCGCATGGCCTGCGCCATAGATTCGACCGTCACGCCCCAATGCGACAGCAGGGTTTCCTGGCTGCCGTACTCGGTGGCAAAGCGGTCAGGCAGGCCGATGCGGGCGATTTTTGCCGCCTGGGCCGGCATATGGTCGTTGCAATACTCCAGCACGGCGCTGCCCAGGCCCCCGATGCGGGTGTGCTCCTCGACCGTAACTACCCCGTTCACGCGCGGCAGCCAATGGGCCAGGGCCGCATGATCCAGCGGCTTGATGGTGTGCATGTGCAGCACGCCGCAGGGGATGTTTTCGGCCTGCAGTTGTTCTGCCGCCTTCAGCGCCAGCTGGGTCATGACCCCCGTCGAGACAAATAGCCCTGCGCCGGGTTCGCGCATCAGAATGGCTTTGCCGATCTCAAACCCGGCCTCGGGGGAACTCACCACAGGTTCACCACCTTTGCCCAATCGAATGTAGATGGGGTGCGGCCAGTCGGTGGTGGCCGCCATCAGGCGCCGCATCTCCTGCGCATCGCAGGGGGCTACCACCGTCATGTTGGGTAGCGCGCGCATGATGGCGATGTCTTCCACGGCCAGATGGGTGGGGCCGAGCGGAGCGTAGACCCCGCCGCCGCCATTGGCAATCAGGCGCACCGGCAAATCCTGCAGGCACAAATCAAGCGCAATTTGCTCGTAACAGCGCCGCGTCAAAAACGTGGCAATGGTGTTGACAAAGGGCATGAAGCCATTCATGGCCAGGCCTGCCGCCATGCCGATGATGTGCTGCTCGGCGATGCCTTCCATGAAAAAACGCTCGGGCATCTCCTGCTTCATGGCGGCGAGAACGCCAGGCCCGAGGTCGGAGCCAATGAAGACAATACGCGGATCGGCCTTGGCCAGTTCGTAGACGCAATCGAGACTAGTTTTACGCATCTTGGACCTCGTTTCTCATTCCAGGCAGACGTACATCGCCGCGATATCTTGCGGCTTCAAGCCAGACTTGTGGTGCCATTCCGCGACGCCCTCGGCAAAGGGTAATCCCTTGCCCTTGACGGTGTGGCAAATGATGGCCGTCGGCTTCGTCTGGTCGAGCGGCAGGCGCGCGCACAAACCCTGCAGGGCAGCGACGTCATGGCCGTCAACCTCTTCCACGGCAAAGCCAAAGCTGCGCCATTTGTCAGCCAGAGGGTCCAGGTTAAGCACCTCGCTGGTCGGGCCATAGGACTGCAGTTTGTTGTAATCGACCATCACGGTCAGGTTGGCAAGCTTGTGCTTGGCGGCACTCATGGCGGCCTCCCAGACTGAACCTTCGTTGATTTCCCCGTCGCCGGTAAGCACCACCACACGGTAGTCCTGCTGCCGCATCCGGGCCGCCAGGGCCATACCGACGCCGATCGAGAGACCGTGGCCCAGGGCGCCTGTGGTGGCTTCCACCCCGGGCAGCTTGCCCCACTCAGGGTGCCCACCCAACCGGGAATCTGGGGCGCAAAAGGTGAGCAACTCTTCCTTCGGGAAAAAGCCTTTGTCCGCCAGCATCACGTAGAGCGTCAAACAGCCGTGGCCTTTGCTGAGGATGAAGCGGTCCCGGTCGGCCCACTCGGGCTGCGTGGGACGAAAACGCAAAAATGAGTCGAACAGGACCTGCATGACCTCCACGGTCGACAGCGCAGCACCAATATGCCCTTTGCGGCTGGCCTCCAGGACGCCGACGATGTCGCGCCTAAGCGCTTTCGAGCGCGGTAGCAGATTCATAAATCGTTTCCTTGATGTGATCGAGCAGCGCTCTGGCGCGCTGCAACTGACGGGCTTGGTCATCGCTCACGCTGTGAGCCGGGTTGGCCTGGGCATGGGCGCGTTGTGCCAAGCCGAGGGGCAGGTAGACGTTGAGCAAAATCAGGCACCATTTCAGGCCATGCAGCGGCAGATAAGCCGCCAGCCGCTGGGCATAGCCAGGGTCTGATGCGAACAGGCTGCGGCAAGCAGTTAGCCACTGCTGCCTGAGCGCTGGCCCCAAATCCATGCCCGGATGCCAATAAGCATCGGCAACGAGCTTGACCGGGTCATCCCAGCCAAAGTACTCAAAGTCAATGAAGTGCCAGCGGCCGTTACGGGTTGCCAAGGCATTGTGGTGGCCGAAATCTGATGGGCTGGGGCATTGCCAATAAGCGGGCAAGGCTACCTCAAAGTTGTCCCCGACCTGATGCCTGGCCTGCTCTGCGGCATACGCCAGCACCGGCCCGAAGTCATCCGCCAAAAAGCGGGACAGATCGGCGTCCGGCTGGGTTAAGCCGACAGTGAGCCGGTGACAGCGCTGCTGAATTTGGCGCAACAATTCGACGCCGCTCAGACAGGCTTCGCTGGCGGCGGCGATCTGCGGGTGCTGACGCCAGGCCAGGCGATCCTGGTAAAGGCGCCGGGTGAAAGACAGACATTGCGTGACAAACACTGTTGAGACTGGCTCGTTCGGTGCGGCGTCAATCCACTCGAACACCCCCCAGCCCAGCTGCGAGTCAGTGGCAACCACGGCAGGCACCGGGTATTGACAGCTGCTGAGTAGTTGGCAAGCCATGCGCTCTGTTTCCAGCCTGGGCCGCGGGTCAAGTTGGCGATCTGGGTAAATTTTGAGGGCATAGTGTCGTGCCTGCCCAGGGCTGCCCAAACGGTAGACGCGGCTGTTGCCGCGACCTTGCAATGGCATGGTCTCGGAGACGGTCAGCGCCGGGAACGCGTCTTGAACCGCCTGCATCACCTCGTCGGCCGTCCAGTCACCCAGCAGATTTTGGGTGACGCTGCGCCAGGAGGTCATTGCGACCAGCCCAGACTGGGGGGCGGCATTGGCAAGGGGTTGAAACAGAGTCTTGTGGGTCTCAAGCGGAAACTCCGGCTCATCGAACACCTCCGGCAGGTCATCGATGAAATGCGTGCACGCCAAGTCGGCAATACGACGGGCCTTGTCGGCGCGGGTCGGCTCGAAGTAAACCTGTTTGGGCGTCAATCCGCCACGGGTGGGCTCAAAAAACCCCTGTGCCTGCAACCACTGAAGGGCGGCCAAGCGCAGCGGAACCAAGCTGTCGTCAAAATGACCAAATTCGGTCTTATGGCTGACGATGACCACCTGATGGCCACGCTGCCTGGCCAGATGCAAAAACTCCATGACGCCAGGGTAGAGGTGTGCGCTGGACATGAGGCGGCCGTAGGCTTGGCCCTGCATGCGCTGCCAAGCCAACTCACCTTCTGGACTCGCCAGTACCAGGCGCTTGACAGCCACCTTGGTGTTGTCTGCTGGATCAAGCGGCAAACCCATCTCCCGGGCCAGCCGGATGAAGGTGGCACTGTAGCAAGCGATGGTGTTGTCGAAGTCGATACCGATTTTCATTTGGACAAAAAACAATCTGTCGTGGCGGCGTAGCCACCCAAAGAAGTGCGCCTGGCCTGGATCTGCTGTGCGACCTGCGGGTTCACAACCTTGGGCCAGAGCATACTGGTCTGCAATCTTTTCAAAAGCAGTGATCAGCAGGGTAAACCACGTCTGTTTCCGAAACACGGCACCACAGAAAGCCATACAGCCAAACGGCATTGGATTCAATTTTTATAAAAAAAATAGCAAACTATTCAGCTGCGACAAGGGCTAGAGCCTTAAAAGTCATGGATTCCCGCTGAAGCCTGCCCTCGACATGATCGGGGTCATGGATTCCCGCCTTCGCGGGAATGACGCGCCCTACCCCCGTCGTCCCCGGCTTGATCGGGGACCCATGCGCCAGCTGGATGACGGGCTTGTAGGAATTTGCCCTACACACGCGGCCGACAAGACTGACGCTACAAACGGCTGCTTTCTGATTCAAGTTAATCAAGCATGGTTTCACAATCCATTTCAACGAATCAACATCTTGATTCACTCAACCGAACGGAGCCACCATGGACCAGACCCAAATGCTTGCAGAAATCCGGGAAGCCAACCTCACTTATTTGATGCTGGCGCAAACCTTGATTCGCCAGGACAAGGCAGAGGCGCAGTTCCGCTTGGGCCTGTCAGAAGAGGCGGCCGAACTGATCCGCGTGCTGTCGCCAGCCCAGATCATGAAGATTGCCGGTGGCAACATGCTGTTGTGCCGGTTCCGGGTGGATGACGACATGGTTTGGCAACTGCTAACCAACCACACGGTGAACAAGGTCGACAACGACGGCACCACCAAACTGCACGCCAGCATTCTGATGGCCGGCCGGTACTCTGAAGCCATCTAAGGAACACATCATGGCCAGCAAAAGCGTATTGAACGATTCGAACCAGGTGAGCCGCGCGGTGGCTCTGATCCAGCTTGGTGCCCGCCTGCAGGTGCTTGAGAGCGAAACCGACCTGTCCTACGAGCGCCTGTTGCGCCTGTACAAAGAGGTGGCGGGCCGCTCGCCCTCCAAGGGCCAACTGCCCTTCTCCACCGACTGGTTTCTGACCTGGCAGCCCAATATCCACGCCTCGCTATTCCTGAACATCTATGAGTACCTGAGCAAGGTGAGCGCTCTGGAAGACATCGACGCCATCATGAAGGCCTACAAGCTGTATAGCGAGCAGATCGCGGTGTGCGGGGTGGAGCCGCTGTTGTCGATCACCCGCGCCTGGCGCCTGGTGAAGTTTATTGACAACAACATGCTGGGCACCACCAAGTGCAGCAAATGCGGCGGCCATTTTGTGACCGAAGCCTATGAAAATGCCCGCCATTACGAGTGCGGCCTGTGCACACCACCGGCCCGCGCGGGCAAGGGCACCGCCAATGGTGGCATCCTGCTGCACTGAACAGGCGTTGCCGCACAAGCCTGGAAATGGGGCCCCTTAGGGGGCCTTTTTTCATTAAGGGGTTGGCCTTTGATCCATAAAATAAAGTATCGCGCGTTATAGTGCCAATTTCTCCCATCGACGCCTCGCCATCATGCTTCACCTCAGGTTTCCACGCTCATGATCGTTATTGTTGGTTACGTGGTGTCCATGGGCTGCATCTTTGGCGTGTATGTGTTCCACGGCGGCAACATCCAGGTGATTCTTACGGCCCTACCGTTTGAGCTGGTCACTATTTTTGGTGGCGCGCTGGGCGCCTTTGCGGTCAACAACCAGCCCAAGGTGCTCAGGGCCACCATCAAGCTGATTCCGCAGGCGCTCAAGGGCTCCAAGTACACCAAGGCGCGCTTCATGGAGCTGTTGGCGCTGCTTTATGACATTTTGCAAAAGGCGCGCAAAGAAGGCCTGATGGCGATAGAAAAAGACGTGGAAGAACCCCACGATTCACCTATTTTCAACAAATACCCCAATGTAGGCCACGACCACCATGTGGTGGAGTTCATCACCGATTACCTGCGCATGATGGTCTCAGGCAACCTGAACTCGCATGAGATTGAGAACTTGATGGACAGCGAGATCGACACCCACCACGCCGAAGCGCATGCCCCGGTGGCCGCGATTGCCCGGCTGGCGGGCGCTCTGCCCGCCTTTGGTATTGTGGCTGCGGTGCTCGGGGTGGTGAACACCATGGGCTCGGTGGGGCAACCCCCCGCGGTGCTGGGCGGCATGATTGCCTCCGCGCTGGTGGGCACCTTTTTGGGCATCTTGCTGGCTTATGGCGTGGTGGAGCCCTTGGGCGGTCTGCTGGAGCAAAAGTCTGAAGACAGCGCCAAGGAGTTGCAGTGCATCAAGTCCACACTGCTGGCCAGCATGCAGGGTTACAACCCGTCCACCGCCATCGAGTTCGGCCGCAAGGTGCTGTTTTCGACCGAACGCCCCACCTTTCTAGAGCTTGAAAACCATGTTCGCAAGAAATAGATCAGGGGCACGCTGACATGGCC
>CAXNFT010000123.1:0-7233 GCA_964201255.1 Rhodoferax sp. | reverse complement strand
CGCCGACGCCGATGCCGATGACCGGGTGGTGATTGACCTGGCAACCGCTAATCGCGATCCGTCGATCTTTGGAGCCGATGCTGATGGCTTCAACCCCCATCGCAGCTTGCGCGATGGAACGCCGCCCTGGGGTTTGACCTTTGGAATCGGCGTACATACCTGCCTGGGGCGTGACCTCGACGGAGGCGTACAGCCACGTGCTGACACCGACCCACTGACTCATCAATATGGCATCGTCCCACTGCTGGTTCAAGAGCTCATCAAGCGCAAGGCGCGTCCCGACCCGAATGATCCGGCTCGTGCAGCCAGCCACACTGAGCGCGCGAACTGGGGTTATTACCCGATTCTTTTAGACACCGTATCCTCGTCGGAAGTTGGCTCATGGAGAGAGGCGCCCTGAAATGACTGACCTGCAAACCGTCCTTTTTAAATCGGTCCGCGGTGACATAGTGGCCTTGGACAGTGCGGCCGACGTTTTGCCACGCAACCGTGGACGAGACGTGTTGGTCACGGCGTCTTATATCGGGGTCCTACCTGCTCGTCTGGTCCACGATCACCTGCCTCGCGCCGTCATCGGCTTCGATGGTGGTACCGGTCCGCAAGGCGCAAACATCGCGGGCCTCTGGTATTACGAGGCATTGAATATTCCTGCGGCAGCAGTGGACGTGATGACCATCATCCTGGGAGATGGTGTCGATGTCTATGACAACGGACGCGTCAGTTTCGTCAACCGGCCGGCAGCAGACTGCGGGGTTGTCAAAGGGATGGCAGCCCGGGACGCCGCGCGTTTGATGCTCACCCACGAACCTGGTCACCCCACGGCCTACCAGGTCACCAACCGACAGGTCGTTCATCAGAGTACTGCGGGTCGGCAAGTCGTGGTTACTGATTCCATCATCTTCGGCATTGAAGCCGACAAGGCCAACGTGTTAGTTACTGCGGGGCACACTGGCCGAAGTGGTGCCAGACACATCATCAATATTCATCCGTTTGGGTTCATTTGTTCAGACGGAGGGCGCGGCCGTAACGACTCTGGTATGGCGGGTCTGGCGCTAACCAACGACGCCGGCATCGCCGGCGCCACGGTCGACGCCAAGCTTGCACGCATGGGCGACGGCATGAGCACCTATGACGATGGCGTTGTGAGTGCAGCCAACGCCTTGGCACTTAACTGTGGAGTGAAGATCGGGATGACAGCCAAGGCAGCAGCACTTTATCTGGTTAACCGTGGTCAGGCGCTCTGAACACAGGCGGACGTTTTTCCAAAAAGGCATTGACAGCTTCTCGATGGTCTTCAGTCTGGTGCGACAAAGCCTGGAACCCGGCCGCCATTTCAAGGTGCGAGTCCAGACGAGAGTGCATGCCTTCATGGTGTAGTCGCTTGGCCAAGCGAACAGCGTGGCTCGGGTTGGCCGCAATTCGCTGCGCCAGGGCACGCGCGGTGGACATCAACTCCTCGGGCGCGACCACTCGAGAAACGAGACCCCACTGCGCGGCGACTTCGGCGGAAATCGCGTCACCGGTGTACATCATTTCTGCCGCCCTGGACAAGCCGATGATGCGGGGTAAAAGCCAGGCACCGCCGTCACCCGGAATGATGCCCAGTTTGACGAAGCTTTCTGCAAATTTAGCCTTGTCAGATGCGATGCGAATATCGCACATACAAGCCAGGTCAAGCCCGGCGCCCATTGCTGCGCCATTGACAGCCGCAATCACCGGGACCTCAAGATTAAACAACGCCAGTGGCAGTCTCTGGATGCCAGTGCGGTACTCTTGCCGGATCTGCATGCCGCTGACTTCACCCGTGCTCTGTCGCAACATATTTCGGACATCACCACCCGAGGAAAAGGCGGTGCCGGCTCCGGTCAGGATGACGGCCCTGACGCTTGGATCGCCATGGATTCGGTCGATGGCGGCCAACAGTTCCGGCACAGCAGTGTTGCCAGTCAGAGGGTTGCGTCGGTCAGGCTCATTCATCGTCAATGTCACGATGTGCTGGTCCTGGTCGTAGTTCAGAAAGTCTGGCATGTGGTTATCCTGCGTGGGCCTTTGGAATAATGGCAAAAGCTATATGCTATCTCGCTGCAGCGGCCATGGTCCGCTGCAGTTCAGTTGTTTGTACAGCCGATCACACCGGAGAGATTTGTGAGCAGTTTATTGAGTCAGTTGCGACTGGCGTCCTTACCAGTTGGCGCCCAGGCCTTGCGGGCAGAGGTCAAAACATTTCTAGCATCCGCGCTTGACGCCGCCAGCTCAGATGTCCGAGCACGTTCATGGATGGGCTTTGATGCAGGCTTCAGTCGCGCGCTGGCAAGCCGTGGCTGGGTCGGCGTGACACTGCCCGCTGAATACGGTGGTGCCAACCTAGACGCTTTTGACCGCTATGTTTTGGTAGAAGAACTACTGGCTGCCGGCGCCCCGGTGGCAGCCCACTGGATTGCAGACCGTCAAAGCGGACCCCTGATCCTCAAATTTGGCACTGCCGCGCAGAAAGCCTTTTTTCTACCCAAAATCTGCCGAGCTGAGGTGTTTTTTTGCATTGGCATGAGCGAACCCGGCGCCGGGTCAGACCTGGCCAGTGTCAGTACGCGCGCCACCCCCAAAGATGGCGGTTGGGTTCTCAACGGTCAAAAAATATGGACGACCAACGCGCACCACTGTCAGTACATGATTGCCCTGGTGCGAAGCTCGGGCGAACGAGAAGATCGCCAAGCTGGCTTGTCTCAATTCATCATCGACTTATCGCTCCCGGGCGTGACGGTCAGACCCATTCGTGACCTGAGTGGCGATGCCCATTTTTCGGAGGTATTTTTTGATAATGTCCAACTGACGAATGACGCTCTGATCGGTGCCGAAGGCAGCGGCTGGAGTCAGGTGAACGCAGAGCTGGCCTTTGAGCGCAGCGGACCTGAGCGGATTTACTCCAGCATCATCCTGCTGGAACTCTGGATCCGTTTGCTGCGCCAAAACCCACTAGGCCAATTGCAAGCCGCGAAGGTTGGACGCATGGCTGTGCATTTGGCCGCCTTGCGCAACATGTCGATCACTGTAACCGCCAAGCTCGCGCTGGGCGAGAGCCCGGTGGTCGAGGCGGCGCTGGTCAAGGATCTGGGCACTGAGTTCGAGCAAATGATCCCTCAATTGATAGAAGCCAGCATGGGCGTCGATGCCCAAGGCGAACTGGAGACTGAGCTTCATCGCACGCTGTCCTATGTGAGTCAGATGTCGCCCAGTTACTCACTCCGAGGGGGAACGCGTGAGATCCTCCGCGGCATGATCGCCCGTGGGCTCGGGCTGCGCTGACCGCCGGCGATCCCCAAGCTATTCGAATGAACACACCCATCAATCTATGAACGCTGACCGGTTAATGGAGACCTGCGCATGATCCTCGAAGCATTGGAACGGGTCCTTGACGACCACTGCAACAGCGCCGCAGTTCGGCAAATCGAAGCAGGTGATACGACAGGCCCATTGTGGGACACGATCGAGCAAGGCGGTTTTTTGGATATCCTGCAGCCCGAGGAATTGGGCGGTGCAGCGCTGCCTTTGCCAGACCTGTTTCCTATTTTGGAGTGCCTGGGTAGGCACTGCGTCGCACTCCCCATTGCCCAGTCGATCGTGGCGCGTGCTCTTGTGGGTGGGCAAGCCACTTTGCCCCCCGGACTGGTGACCATTGCCAACCGGTTGCAGCGCAGGGCAAATGGTGACCTGTTCTGCGTGCGCACGCCTTACGGGCTATTGGCCGACTATGTGCTGACCCACGATGGTGAGGCAATGCTGTTGATGCCAAGTGCAGGGGCAGAGCCTGCCTGCGTCGGTGATCCCAGGAACTCGACGGCCACGCTCACATGGCGCAATGTGACGCCAGTGATGCGGTTGGCCGGGGACGAACAAGTTCTGTCGGCCTTTACGGCTGCCATGGCGGCAGCCATGCTGAGCGGCGCCATGCAACAGACTTTCGACATGGCTTTGGCCTACTGCAATACCCGAGTCCAATTTGGCAAGTCCATTGGAAAGTTCCAGGCCTTGCAACAGCAGTTGAGCGTGATGGCCGAACATGTCCTGGCTGGAGCGATTGCGGCTGAATGTGCATTCCGATCAAAGGGCTTGGCACCCAGTGCGCTGGCGGGCGCCATGGCCAAATCGCGTACCAGCGAGGCGGCCAGCCTAGTCGCGGCTACGGCTCATGCTGTGCATGGGGCAATCGGCATGACAGACGAATATGATCTGGGTCTTCTGACGCGCCGACTGCATGACTGGCGTATGAGCTATGGCGCAGAGGACTATTGGAACCACATCATTGGTCAACAGATCCTCAGCGGCAGTGGGACGCTGGTCGATCAGGTACGCGATATCTAAACGATCCGCCAAGCAAGCCCAGACCGCTGACAGTCAGCCTGCCCAGGGGGCAAATCTGGGTACCGCTGCACCCTCAGAGAAATCATCCCAGACCACCATGACCTTCATGCCGATCGCAAGGTCAGCCAGCGCCACGTCCACCACATTGCTTATCAGACGAACGCCGCCACCGCCCTCTAGTGTGATCACGGCGGGCACATAGGGGAGGTGCTCGGTCATGCCAGGAAAAATGGCACGCTCTACGACGGTGTAAGAATAAATCTCACCCAATCCTGACAGTGTCAGCCAGTCAATGTTCTGCGACTGGCATGAAGGACAAAATGGAGTTGGTGGCATGCGGCAAGCGCTGCAATCGGCGCACTGTGCCACCACCAGTGAGTGACGCGCTGCGGCATCCCAAAAGGGCTTGGTCCAGGCGTTGGTCGCCAGTTTGAACAGCTCCGGTGGAGGGCGCTTAGCGATCGCCATATCAATTAGCCAAGATCAAACCGCTCACCGGGATGATGGATGGCCCTCCGGTCACCAACGCCAGCCGGGCACCCTCGACCTGGTTGACGGCCATACCGCGCAACTGCTCAACCGCCTCGCGCACGTGGGTCATGCCCCAGACATAGCCCCAAGACAGCTGGCCGCCGTCGGTGTTAACCGGCAGCCTGCCTCCTCGGAGACGGATTGCGCCACTTCGCACAAAAGGGCCACCCTCGCCTTTCTCGCAAAATCCATAGTCCTCCAGCTGCATGATGACCTGCGAGGTGAAATGATCATAGATTTGGGCCACATCAATGTCTTTAGGTTCCACCCCAGCTGCTGCGAACAACCGTTTGGCAACTGCTGCGTGCCCCGAGGATGCAAAGCTTTCATCTGGCATATTCATCCAATAGATGGAGCGACCCCAATCCCGCGAACCACCATGGCAGCCCGCGAGAATGCGCACGGGCCTCTGACGTAAGTCCCGGGCGCGCTCGGCGGAGGTCACAATCACTGCCACGGCACCGTCGTTTTCAAGACAAAAATCATACAAGCAATGCGGGTCAGCAAGCATCGGTGCTTTGAAGTAGTCCTCAAGGGACATCGGCTGACGCAGCGTCGCATTGGGGTTGGTCACCGCGTTGACGCGCGTTGACATGGCGACCTCGGCGAAATCCTCCCGGGTCGTGCCGTAAAGATGCATATGCCTGCGGGCCAATAAAGCAAACATATGGCCTGGGCCCACCAAGCCAGCCGCTGAAAAAAAAGCGTTTTCTGGCGTGGCAGGATAGGCAGAAGTAATCGATCCGAAGCGCTGCGCGCCTTGCTGATTAGCACCAACGCAGACCACAACTTCAGCCTGGCCACTCACGATGGCAGCGCTGGCAAGTCCAATGGCGCCAGCTGAGCCGCCGCCAGTTCCAGTTAGCGTCGCAGAGAATCGGATTTCGGGAATGCCCAATGTCTCAGCCAAGAGCGCCGTGTCAAAGCCACCGGCAAAATAGGCAAACCCATCAATATCCTGTACCTTCAACCCAGCGTCATGCACGGCTGCCAATATGGACTTTCCCACCAGTTCCTCAAGCGTCTGAGGTGCGGACGTACCTCGCTTGTAGTAGGGCGTTGCACCAAGCCCAACGATCGCCGTCTTGTCTCTGATCACGGCAGCCGCCTGGGGCACAACAAAAGTGTCATGAGCGATTTCTGTGCATGCTAATGCTCAATTCCACATCAACCAGGCTGGGCGTGGCTCTTGATCAGGTTGCGCGCGATGACCAACTTTTGTATCTCTGAAGCGCCCTCGTAGATGCGCATCGGACGCGCCTCACGGTAAAGCTGCTCAATGATATGGCCGCGCGTCACGCCCTTACCGCCCAGCAATTGCACTGCACGGTCTACGATTCGACCGGCCGCCTCGCTACCCGCCAGTTTTGCCATGCAGGCCTCGTAGGCACCGCGTTCCCCGCGGACGTCATGCGCCCATGCCGCCCGATAAACCAGCAGGGCAGCGCCCTCCAGATCAGTGGCCATATCCGCAAGTGCCATTTGCACGCCTTCAAGCCCATGCATGGGCTTACCAAACAAGCGGCGTTGTTCTGTGTGCGCCAGCGTCTCATTCAGGGCGCGACGTGCCAAGCCAACACCAGCGGCGCCGACCGACGGTCGAAAAATATCGAAGGCGGCCATGGCAGCCTTGAAGCCCTGTCCCGGCTCACCAATTCGGTTGGCCACCGGAATCTTGCATTCTTCAAAGCGAAGGCTGGCCGCGGGGTGTGGCGCGATGAATTCAATCGGATCGCTGACGTGAAGGCCGGGCGTATCGGCATCGACCAAAAACATCGTCAGTCCGCGCGCGCCTGGTGCTTCACCGGTCCGCGCTACCACCAAGTAGTGATCGGCCATACCGGCGTTTGAGATCAGGGTTTTGGCGCCGTTCAAAATGTAATGGGCCCCATCGAGCCTCGCCTCGGTGGTCATAGACGCCACATCCGACCCCGTTTCTGGCTCGGTCAAGGCAAACGCAGCAATGCGCTGCCCCCGGCGGCACGGCTCCAAATACTGCTCGCGTTGCGCTTCGGTGCCAAATCGCCGAATTGCCATGGTCCCTATCCCCTGCATCGCAAACATCGCGTCAGCAAGCGCATGCTGATAGGTCAGCCCTTCCCGAATCAGGCAGACCGAGCGCACGTCAAACGGCGCATAACCACTTGGCACCGCATAGTCAAGCAAGCCAGCGGCACCCAGGCTTCGCACCATGGCCTTGCATTCATCATGCATGCTGGCGTACACCTTGCCGTGGTTCTCGGCGTTCCAGGCATTTATCCGCTCGGCAAGCGCTTCGTGGGTGGAATCAAAAAATGGCCAGGGCCACAGGCCCCATGAAGTGGTTGACATACTGTCTTTCAG
>CAXNFT010000122.1:0-7237 GCA_964201255.1 Rhodoferax sp. | reverse complement strand
GGGCCTAAGGCCTGATTTTCCATAAAATTTTGGCGGGAGCGGGCGATCAGCGCGTCACTGCCCTCCACGCCCAGCACTTCGCGCGCCTGGGTGGCCAGCGGCAGAGTGAAGTTGCCCAGACCGCAAAACCAGTCAATCACCCGTTCGTGAGTTTGAACACCCAGCAAGCGCAGCGCCCGACTCACCAGCACCGCATTGATATAGGGGTTGACCTGGGTGAAGTCTGTCGGCTTGAAAGGCATGGTCAGCCCGAAGTCCGGCAGGGTGTACTGCAAAGGCGAGCCGCCAGGCGTCATCAGCCTGGCGGTGTCCGGGCCTTTGACCTGCAGCCACCACTGCACCCCCGTGTGCTGTTGAGCAAACTGCGTCAAGCGCTGTAGGTCTTCGGCACTCAATGGCTCCAGGTGCCGCAGCACCAGCGCGATCACCTGATCACCGCAGGCCAACTCAATCTGTGGGCAGGTTTCTTTCGCGTCAAGCGAGCCAATCAGTTCTCGCAAGGGCATCAACAAGGCGCTGACTTCAGGGGGCAAGACAGGGCAAACCTTCATGTCAGCCACGTAACTGCTCTTGCGCTCATGAAACCCTACCAGAACCGTGCCTTTTTTCCTGACATAGCGGACTGACAGGCGGGCGCGATGGCGGTAGCCCCAGGCGGGTCCCTCGATTGGCCGCAGCACGGTCTCGGCCTTGACCTTGCCCAGATGCCATAGGTTGTCTTCCAGCACCCGTTGCTTGACGGCCACTTGGGCCGCCACATGCAGGTGCTGCATTTTGCAGCCACCGCAGGCACCAGGATGCAGACCAAAATGAGGGCAACCGGGCGTGACCCGCTGTGCCGACTCTTGGTGAATCAGCGTGACCGTGCCCTGCTCCCAGTTGTTTTTTTTGCGATGTACCGTCACCTCCACGCGTTCAAATGGCAAGGCGCCTTCAATGAAGACCACCTTGCCATCCGCCCGGTGCGCCACACCTTGGGCATCCAGATCGAGGGATTCAACCCACAGGCCTGGGGGAATGGAAGTCGACAGCACTGTCGGTTCGTCACTCATACCCTACCTTGGCGGGAGGTACTTGCTCGGGTCAACCGGCTTGCCCTGGCGACGCACCTCAAAATGAAGTTTGACGCGGTCGGCATCGCTGCTGCCCATCTCGGCAATTTTTTGGCCCTTACGCACGGTTTGGTCTTCTTTGATCAAAAGTGTCTGGTTATGGGCGTAAGCTGTTAAGTAAGTGTTGTTGTGCTTCAGGATGATCAGATTGCCGTAACCACGCAAACCGGCGCCGACATAGACCACCCGGCCATCTGCCGCTGCCAAGACCGGGTCGCCAGCGTTGCCACCGATATCCAAGCCCTTGTTCTTGACCTCATCAAAGCCTGCCAGCACGGGCCCACTGGTGGGCCAAATCCAGGCAATGTCATCGTCGGAAGAAACTACCGGCGCGGCGGTTACCGGCGCAGCCGGGGCACTGGCCGCTGTGGCCGCTGTGGCCGCCTGAGTCGCTGTTTTGTCCGCTACCGGCGGCAAAGGAGCCAGAGCGGCGGTTGGCCCCGAGAACACACTGCCTTGGGTCACTGCCTTGGGCACAGCACCCACACCGGCGGGCGGCGCGACCCGCAGCACCTGACCTACCTCGATACGGTTCGGGTTGTCCAGATTGTTCCAGCGTGTCAGATCTCTCCAGGACTGTCCGTGGTCGAGGCCGATGCGGATCAGGGTGTCACCAGACCGTACGGTGTAGTAACCGAGCTTGCCAGCGTTCTCGATGCCCAACGGTGGTTTGGCCACAGGCGCCAGGGTGGCTTCGATGGCGACAGGCGCCAAGCCGACAGGCGCCAAGCCGACCGGCCCCGCACCGCGGTCCTCGACAGGCGCAGGGCTGAGCGCCCGAGATCCGCAGCCGCCCAGGAGCAAACCCAGCGCCAAGCCAATCACCATAGCCTTTAGCCCTGGGCATTCCGCGTACATCTGACGTCCCTTCATCCTAGACCCGATTTTAGAGGGACGAAATTAACGGCTTCAAGCAGCGTCTGCCGCAAACCTTGTTGCAATTTGTCGACCACCAGCAGGGCCTGGGTGCCAGCCGATACCGCGCCGGTACTGACTGGCGCCACCAGGCGACCGCCGATTGCGAGTTGGTCCAGCCATGCTGGCGGCACATCGTCGCCACCAGCAGCCGCAATGATGGCACTGTAGGGCGCACCTGCAGCGTAGCCGTCGCGGCCGTCACCAAACAGCAGATGCAGGTTGGCCAGGCGCAAATGACGCAGGTTGTCGCGCGCCTTGTCGTGCAAACCGCGCAGTCGCTCGATGCTGTAGACCTCGTCTGCCAGCCGACTTAAAACCGCCGCTTGGTAGCCGCATCCGGTACCGATCTCGAGCACGCGCCCGATATGGCCAGTTCGGCCATCCAGCAATAAGTCCAGCATCCGCGCGACCACACCTGGCTTAGAGATGGTCTGACCAAGCCCTATCGGCAGGCTGGTGTCCTCATAGGCTTGGTTGACCAGCGCACTGTCCACAAAGCGATGGCGCTCGACGGTACCCATGGCAGACAGAATGCGCGGATCACGAATACCTTGCGCCTCGAGCTTGCGCACCATGCTCATGCGCACAGCACTGGAATCCAAGCCCAGCCCGCGAACGCCTGGTGGCATGTCCACAACGGCGTTTTGTCCAGGCAGGGGCTGCCCTGACGCTGCCGTGCGCTGTTGGCCTTTGGCTGGATCCGCCGGTCGCTGAAGGCGGGCGGGAAAGGTGGGACGCTCCTTCATCCGTGCGGGCGACCCGACAGTTTTGCAGCCGTCTGGGCCCAGTAGCCCAGGCGTTCATGGTCGGTCAGATCCACCTTGAGCGGCGTCATCGCGATATGGCCCTGCTGGGTGGCGTGAAAATCGGTGCCTTCGGAGTCGTCCATGGTAGCGCCGGCGGCGCCAATCCAGTACATGGTCTCGCCACGCGGGCTGACCTGGGTGATGACAGGTTCTGCCGCATGGCGTCGCCCCAAGCGGCACACTTTGACATGGCCGATGGCCTCATACGGCAGATTCGGAATATTGACGTTGAGCAGCCATGGACTCGTCCCAATCAGATCCTGCTGGGCCATCTGCAGGACCAGATCACGCGCCTTGTGGGCGGCGGCCTGCAATTGAATCCAGTCACGCTCCACCTGAGAAAACGCGATCGCCGGAATACCAAACAGGTAGCCTTCCATGGCAGCCCCGACGGTACCCGAATAGAGGGTGTCATCGCCCATATTGGCGCCATTGTTGATACCGGACACTACCAGGTCAGGCCGGTAGCCCAGCAACCCGGTCAGAGCCACATGCACGCAATCGGCCGGGGTGCCGTTGATGTAGCGAAAGCCTTCTCCGCCATTAGACACGTAAAGAGGAGAATGCAAGGTCAAAGCATTAGATTTGGCACTGTTGTTCTGCTCCGGCGCAACCACTTCCACCTCGGCCACATCCTTGAGGGCCTGGTAGAGCGCAATGATCCCGGGCGCCCGATAACCGTCGTCGTTGCAGATAAGTATTTTCATAATAAGAGCTGATTTGCTGTCATTGTAGGGGTCCAACACAGCCCGGGCGGCGGTCACCCGCGGGACATTTTGACCGGGGCCCGGCCTCTATCATGGTTAGCTATTTTTGGAGTGAACCCCATGCATGCTTGGCTCTGTGACAACCCCATTGGCGTCGATGCCCTGACCTGGAAAGAACTTCCCACGCCAACACCCAGCGCCGGCGAGGTTCTGATCGAGATCCATGCCGCCAGCCTGAATTTTCCAGACCTTTTGATCGTGCAAAACAAGTACCAGATGAAGCCAGCGCTTCCGTTTGTGCCTGGCTCGGAGTACGCAGGTTTGGTTCAAGCCATTGGTGCCGGCGTGACCCACCTTAAAGTCGGCCAGCCAGTGGCTTGCCTGTCAGGCACCGGCGGCTTCGCGACTCACACGCTAGCACCCGCAGCCCTGTGCATGCCCCTGCCAGAGGGCTTTCCCATGGTCGATGCGGCAGCCTTCATCATGATCTACGCCACCTCCCACCACGCGCTGATCGACCGGGCCCAACTCAAGGCCGGTGAAACCGTATTGATCCTGGGCGCCGCTGGAGGCGTTGGCACCTCCGCCATCCAAATCGCCAAAGCCTGCGGCGCGCGGGTCATCGCGGCCGCCTCCAACGATGACAAATGTGCACTGTGCACCTCGATTGGCGCCGACGCGACCATCAACTACACCACCAGCAACTTGCGCGAATCCGTCAAGACGCTCACCGCTGGTAAAGGGCCCGATGTCATCTACGACCCGGTCGGGGGCGATTACAGCGAGCAGGCCTTTCGCTCGATTGGCTGGCGCGGGCGCTACCTGGTGGTCGGCTTTGCCGCAGGCCCTATCCCTTCACTGCCCCTTAATTTGGCGCTGCTCAAAGGCGCGTCAATTGTGGGGGTGTTCTGGGGGGATTTCTCCAAGCGCGAACCCAAGGCCAATGCCGCCATGATGGCCGAACTGGCGCAATGGTACGGCCAGGGCAAGATCAAACCGGTGATCGACCGCACCATGCCGATGGCTGAACTCATGGCAGCCTTTGCGCACATGGGTTCCCGTGGCGTCAAGGGCAAGCTGGTGATGGTGAACTAGGGGCAGCGCTGGTCAGCCTGGCAGACGCTGCAGGTGCGCACGCATCTGCTCGGCCAGCCGCTGAACCAGCGCCGCGTCGGTGGCGGTGGCGGCGGCCAAGATGATGGTCACCGCCGGCAGCGCGGCAAAGCCCTGCGCCGGCGTGAGCACCATGGCATCCGCTGGCACACCACTTTGTGCCACCACCGACACCGCAAAACCAGCGCGTACCGCCGCCTGAATGGCGGACATGCTGCGGCTGGTACAAACAATCCGGTGGTCGCGGCGGTGCTGTTTAAGTTGCGCTAAGGCCCACTTCCGGAAGATACAGCCCTCAGGGAAAAACGCCACGGGCAGGCAAGCGGCCAGGTGCACATCGTGGTGGGCCGATGCCGTCCAGACCACCCTTTCGGTGCGAAGCACCACCCCCTCCTGGGTGTCGGTTTCTGCCGACAAAATCGCCAGGTCAAGCTGCCCGTCAGCCAACATAGGCCTGAGCTCGGCGCTAGGGGCGCACAGCACCTCGATGTGCGCCCGCGGTGCCAAGCGCGCTAGGGTAGCCAGCAGTGGGGTCATGAGCACCGGAATGTAATCGTCCGGCAAGCCGACTCGCAGCGCCCCGCCGATCTCGGTCGCCTGGAAATGTGCCACTGCCTCTCCTTGCAGGGCCAAAATGCGGCGCGCGTAGCGGACCAGCTCGGTGCCGTCGTGGGTGAGTACCAGGCGGCGCCCCTGATGCTGAAGCAATTCGCGCGCCAGGGTCTGGGCCAATTTGGACAGGTGCAGGCTGACAGCCGACGGCGTCTTGTGCACCAACTGGGCCGCGCCTTTGCAGCTGCCAGCATCGGCAAAAGCCACCAGGGTGCGAAGCTGTTCGGTATCCAGAAGCATGTGGCACCATCTTAGTTGACGAATCGTCAATTCTCACACGCCAAACTTTCGATTGTGAACAGCATTGGGGCCGTTTATAGTTTGGTTCACTCCTACTTACCGGACCATCCTCATGTTGAAACTACAGATCCGCAAAATTGTCATCCAGCTTGAAGAAACCTGTCTGGAAATGGGCCGCGAGGTGTCGCCGCCCTCACGCAAGGTGACCGTCGCCGCCGTCATCACCAACCCGTACGCGGGCCAGTACGTGGAAGACCTGTCGCCGTTGTATGCGCTGGGTGCCGAAATCGGCGGGCTTCTGGCGCAACGGGGTGTTGCGGCACTCGGGGTCGCCCCAGACGACGTGCAGAGCTATGGCAAGGGCGCCATCGTCGGCACCGCAGGTGAACTGGAGCACGCGGCGGCGCTGATCCACCCGAGTTTTGGCGCCCCGGTGCGTGCGGCCGTGCATGAGGGCAAGGACATCATTCCCTCCACCAAAAAAATGGGGGGGCCGGGTGCGGTGATCGTGATGCCGGTGACCAACAAGAACCGGATCTGGAACTTTGACGACATGGACGCCGCCGAAATCGTGATTCCCGATGCGCCGCACGCCAACGAGGTGGTGGTGGCGCTGGTACTGGGCATTGGCGGACGGCCACTGCACCGCATCGGACCCGCCAAATAAACACCGCCAGGGAGCGCCTCATGTTTAAAGCCATCATCCTGCTCAAGCGCCGCGACGACACCACGCTGGAGGAATTTGCCGACTGGTGGCTGGGCGCCCACGCGCCGCTGGCCAAGGCCCTGGCCGGCGTGCGCGGCGCCACCTTCAATCTGGTGGCGGGCGACGGCAGCGGCGCCTATGACGGCATCTCCGAGCTCTGGTTTGACGACCAGGGGGCTTTTGAGGCGGCCTACGCCACCGATCACGGCCGGGCCGTGGCCGCCGACTCAATAGCGCATGTGTCTCGCCGTGAACGCCTGTTTGTGGCAGAGCACGTTCTTGTGCCGCGCGACTGAATTCCTCACCTTCTTCTTTCACATCATCCCCTCACCGGAGACTGCTCATGGGCAACCACCTCAATAACGAACTGCTGGCGCGCGACCACCGCCACCTGGTGCATTCGCTGCACAGTGAAAAAACCCATCTGGACGGCAAAGTCTGGGTCAAGGGTGAAGGCTGCGAACTGATCGACGCCGATGGCCACCGCTATATCGACGCCATGTCTGGCCTTTGGAACGTGACCCTGGGCTACAGCCAGCCCACACTGGTGGCTGCAGCCGCCGCTCAGATGGGCAACCTGGCCTACGCCTCGGGCTACTCGGGCAGCAGCAACCTGCAGGCTATGGCGCTGGGGGAAAGGCTGGCCGGCCTGACCTACCCCAACATCAACCGGTTTTTCTTCACCTCAGGTGGTGGCGAATCCACTGACAGCACGATCAAGACGGCGCGCTATTACTGGAAAGCCATGGGCAAGCCGGGCAAGGTCAAGACCATCAGCCAGATGGGCGGCTACCACGGCACCACGCTGGCGGCGATGTGCGCCACAGGTCTGCCCGCCTACTGGCCTGCGTTCGAGCCGCGCATGCCCGGTTTTGTGCACATACCCAACTACGACCCCTACCGCTACCCGGTCGGCCCCGGGCAGGACCCGGCCACAGCCGCGGCCGACGAGCTCGAGCGCGCCATTCTGGCTGAAGGGGCCGATACCGTAGCGCTGTTCTTGGTTGAGCCAGTATGCGGTGG
>CAXNFT010000121.1:0-7327 GCA_964201255.1 Rhodoferax sp. | reverse complement strand
GGCGGCATTGCATGGTGCCGGTATCCCATGGCGGGCCGCCAGCCGCACCACGGCCCCACTTAGGTCGTCGATTTCGGTGCCACGTCCCTGCTGCAGGTCGTCCCACATCGACGAGCGGGCACTGGCGTCAATTCGCAGTAGGCGGGCTGCGATTCGCGTGAAGAGCCAATTGGGCAGCCGCAATACGTGGGGCAGGGCGCGGGGCGGTGCGCTGGCCACCCGCGTCGGGACGATACCTGCCGCCTTCAGTGCGGCCAGGGCCTCCAGTTGCAAGGCGGCCAGCACGCGGCGGTAGTCCCGCTGCAGCAACTGATCGCGCAGCGGCAGGCCGGACAGGGCATTGATCGGGTTGTTCAGGTTCAGCAGCAACTTGCCCCACTGGACGGCGAGCATGTCATCGCTCAGCGCGGTGGGCAGCCCCGCTGCCGTCAGCAGGGGCAACATGGCCTCGGTCATGGAGTGACGCGCCAGGCGCAGCGTGCCGGTGGTGCCCCGGTGCACCTGGGGTGGCCCTGGCATCACCACGTTGTAGGGCACCATGCCAGCCAGCGCCACCAGTTGCGGCGCCTCTGCGTTGATGCGGGCCACATTCTCTACCCCGTTTTGCAGCGACAGCACCACCGTACCCGCCGGGCAGCAGGCAGCCAGTTCCCGCGCAGCCGATGAGGTAGCCCCGCCTTTGACACACAGCAGCACCACAGTGGGCTCGGTGTCCGGCGCTGCGGGCCAACCTGCAGCCAGGCTGTTGGCCAGCCTCAGCTGCTGCGGTGCCACATGGGCGCGGTAACCGTCCAGGTCGGACACTGTCAGTCCCTGCTTGGCGATGGCCTCGGTCAGACGCGGTCGCCCGACCAGCGTCACCGCCTGTCCGGCAACTGCCAACCTACCGCCCAGGTAGCAACCGATCACACCGGCGCCGAGCACAACAAAACGCATCGTTTTGCCCGCGCGCAAGCCTCAGCCAAAGGAGCGGCTTTGGGCCAGATGCCCCAGCCGAGCGGTGATGGCAAAAAACTCGGCCACGGTGCCGTCGATGATCTGTTGCGCGCTTTTGATCTCGTCAATCAAGCCCGCGGTCTGACCCGCCAGCGCGGGGGCTGCCTCCATGTCGCCGCCAAAGTAGAGCTGCAGGATGCCCGACAAGGCGTCCGGCGCCATCACCCCGACCTCGTAGATGGCCTGCGTGCGTGCTGATTTCAACGAGCGTATGCAGGGGGTGGACTTTTTGTTCAGAACCAGGGTGCCGGTCTCACGGGCCTGCACGATGGCGTTTTTGTAGTTGGCATGCACCGGGCTCTCGGTGCAGCTGACAAAGCGGGTACCCATCTGGATCGCCTCAGCGCCCAGTGCGAAGGCCGCCGCCATGCCGCGGCCGTCGCAAATGCCGCCAGCGGCCACCAGTGGCACGTCGGTGCGGGCCCGGATGGCCTGCAGCAGCACCAGCGTTGACACCTCCTCGGGGTTCTTGAAACCGCCGCCTTCAGCGCCTTCTACCACCAGGCCATCAATGCCGGCGTCCACACACTTCATGGCGGCATCCACGGTGGGCACGGCATGGTAGACCACGATGCCGGCGTCTTTGAGCGGCGCGATGAACTTGGCCGGGCTGCCGGCCGAGGTGGTGACGAACTTGACGCCTGAGCTGCACACAAAGCGCAGCATGGCGTCATCTTTCAGGAAGCGGATGGGCAGGTTCACGCCAAAGGGCAGGTCCAGGGCGCTCATGGCGGTGATCTCGGCCTGACAGTTTTGCGTCTCACCGGATGAGGTTTCAATGACGCCCAAGCCGCCAGCGCGGGACACGGCGGACGCCAACGGGGTGCGCGCAATCCAGCCCATGGGGGCCTGGATGATGGGGTATTTGGCGCCGGTATGGGCGAGAACGCGGTTCATGCGGATCCTAATGTAGTGTGACTTGTGCTGCGGCGGCGGGGTCCGCCTGCTGCCGCGCCATCCAGTCGGGCCAGAGATCTTGCGGCCACTCGGCCAGGCGCCAGGTGTCATGCAGAATATTGAGCCATTGGCGAACATCTGCGCGTTGCAGCGTCAACTGCCCCGCCACACCCTCGGCGCCACGAAAGACCAGGGTCAGCGCTTCGACTGTGTGGCTGATGTCGATGGTGTTCACCAGCACAGCACTGGTCTGGGCGGGCACAGACAGCTGCAGCTTGAGGTCAGCGCGTGCGGCCTGTTGCGCAAAAGCGTTTTTGAGTGCCTGGTGCGCATTCTCACCTTCAGCCGTCCAGTTCAAGATGACCTTCAGCAACCGGGACAGCAAGCGCTGCGTGATCCAAAGGCTCACTGCCTCGCCAGAAAGGCCTGCGCCAGAGAGCCGTACCCTGTCTTCGGCCTCGATGTACTCAGTGGTGATGCGCTGCAGGATGGTCATGGGCGTGCGTCAAGGTCTTAGGGCGTTCATCAGTGATGGGGTTGAGCGATGTTCTGGGGATTGATTATGCCGGTGGGCTTCTACACTAGGTACTCTATGAACCGCGCAAAAATTAGCCCCTTGGGTTTTCCCGATACCCCCGCGCCCGCAGCCACCCCAGCCCGGCAGCCAGTCACAAGCTATGAGGTGATCGTGGTCGGGGCGGGCTTTGCCGGAATCGGCGCCGCCATCAAGTTGCGTGAGGCTGGATGTGACTTCCTGGTGCTGGAAAAAGCTGATGAGATTGGGGGTGTCTGGCGCGACAACACCTACCCCGATTGCGGATGCGACGTGCCCTCGGCGTTTTATTCCTACTCTTTTGCGCCCAACCCCCGCTGGAGTCGCCTGTTTGCCAAACAGTCTGAGATCAAGGCCTACACCCAAGACACGGCCGAGCGCTTCGGGGTCGTGGCGCATATCCGGCTAGGGGCGGAGCTGATCACAGCCAACTGGGACGCGCCGACCAAGCTATGGCGCTTAAAGACCACGGCGGGTGATTACTCAGCGCAATTCGTCATCATGGCTTGCGGCCCGATGCATGTGCCGGTCTTGCCGCGCGTGCCAGGTCTGGAGACATTCACCGGCGTGAGCTTTCACTCGTCGCGCTGGCGGCACGACCTCGATTTGCGTGACAAGCGAGTGGCGGTTATAGGTACTGGTGCGTCGGCCATTCAGTTTGTGCCCATGATCCAGCGCCAGTTGCAGCAGCTGACGCTGTTCCAACGCACCCCGCCCTGGGTGCTGCCCAAAATGGATGCACTGATTTCGCCGCGCTGGCAAAGGCTGTTCGAGAAGGTTCCCTTGACTCAGTCACTGTTCAGAAGATTACTGTACTTGCAGTTCGAGCTGCTGAATCTGAGCCTGAAATCGCCCCGCCTGATCAAGCGCCTGGAGGCGGCGGGTAAAAAGAATATCGCCCGTGGTGTCAAGGACCTGGCCTTGCGGGCCCGCCTGACGCCAGACTTTGCCCTGGGTTGCAAACGCATCCTGATGTCCAACACCTGGTACCGGGCGCTGGCCCAGCCCAACGTGCGCGTGCAGACAGGGGTAGCCCGGGTAGAGGGCAGTGAGTTGGTGGCCGAGGACGGCCAGCGTTGCACGGCCGACGTCATTATTTTTGCCACCGGCTTCGAGGTTGCCAACCCGCCCATTGCCGAGCGCATCGTCGGCACCTCTGGCAAGCTGCTGTCCGAGCGCTGGCAGGGCTCGCCCGAAGCCTATCTGGGCACCATGACGCAAGACTGCCCCAACCTGTTTCTGACCTTTGGCCCGAATCTGTACACCTTCTCGTCTTCATTCGTGATGATCGAGGCGCAGCTTAAATTCATTCTGTCCGCCATCATGACGGCTCGGCAAAAACGGCTGGCCACCATCGCCGTCGACCCTGCAGTCTTCCAACGCTACAACACCCAGACCCAGGCCGCCCTGCAGCGTACCGTCTGGAACAGCGGGTGCAGCAGCTACTTTCTGGACAAAAACGGCCGCAACAGCACCAACTGGCCTTGGACCACCTGGACCATGACCTATCGGCTCAAGCGCTTTAAGTTGGGTGACTACCTGGTCGAACCCCGCGCCTAGGCAATTGCGCCCAGAAACGCCCTCCCCGGAAATAGCCCGACAATCACGCCATGCTCCATGCCTTGCGTTCCCGTGAAGCGGCCATGCCCTTCATCATGCTCACCGTACTGATTGACATGATGGCCATCGGGGTCATCATTCCCGTGCTGCCGCCGTTGGTGGCTGCGTTCAGCGACTCCCAAGCTGATCAGGCCTACTGGTATGGCGTCGCGGCCTGCACGTTTGGCGCCGCCACCTTTATCTGCTCGCCTATCCTTGGCGCACTGTCTGATCATTTTGGCCGTCGACGTGTGCTGTTGCTGTGTTTCTTGGGCCTGGCCCTGAGCTTCTTTGGCACTGCACTGGCCACCACCCTGACGGGGCTGATTGCCTGGCGCATTGTGGGCGGTGCCATGCAGGCCAATGCGGCTATCGCCAGCGCCTACGTGGCGGACATTTCGGCGCCAGAGCAGCGCGCCAAGCGGTTTGGCTTGCTGGGTGCCATGATGGGCTTGGGTTTTATCTTTGGCCCGGTGTTGGGTGGTCTGCTGGGTGCCATCGATCTGCATTTGCCGTTTTATGTGTCTGGCGTGCTGGCTTTGATGAACTTGGCCTATGGTTTTTTTGTGCTGCCGGAGTCGCTACCAGACAGCCGGCGCAAGCGCTTTGACTGGCGCAGTGCTAACCCGGTGACCTCTTTAAACAAGCTCGCGCAACTGCGCGGCGTTGGCCCATTGGTGGGTGTGGTGGCCTTCAGCGGGCTGGCGCAATTTGTGCTGTACACCTGCTGGGTGCTGTACGGCACCTTCAAGTTTGGCTGGGGCCCGCGGGAAAGCGGCTGGTCTTTGGCCGCGGTGGGGGTGGTGGCGCTGGCGGTGCAGGGCTTTTTGCTGGGCCGCATGCTCAAGGTCATCAGCCCGCAGCGGTTGACTATTGTCGGGCTGGTGTCGTCCACGCTGGCCTACCTGCTGTGGGGTGCTGCCACCGAGGGTTGGATGATGTTTGCCGTGATCGGCGTCAACCTGTTTGGCGTGACCGTGGCCACCACTGTGCAAAGCATGATCTCGTCCGCTGCAGACGGCAACAGCCAGGGGCAGACCATGGGCGCCGTCACTTCGCTCAACAGCCTGATGGCGGTGGTAGCGCCCATGCTGGGCGCGCCGCTGCTGGCCGTGGTGTCGCATCTGCCGCGGGGTGACTGGCGCATCGGCGCGCCGTTTTTCTTTTGTGCCGCATTGCAGGTGGTATCGCTGTATCTGGCGGTTCTGCATATGCGCCGCCATCGGGTCAAAGCCCCTCAACATTTTTCCAACCCAAGCTAAAGGATATTTCAATGACCATCTCCATGTACCAGGCCAGCGTGCCCCGCCTTGTCAATGCCCTGAACAACCTGTCGCACGTGCTCGGCAAGGCCCAGGTTCATATTGAAGCCAAAAAACTTGACCCCAAGACCCTGCTGGAATTTCGCCTGTTCCCCGACATGCTGCACATGACGCGTCAGGTGCAGATCGCCTCAGACACGGCCAAGGGTGTGGTGGCGCGACTTGCTGGCATCGAGATTCCAGCCTACGAGGACAACGAGCAAAGCGTGGCCGACCTCCAGGCGCGGCTGGCCAAGACGGTTGCCTTTGTCGAAAGCGTGTCGGCAGCCCAGATTGACGGCACCGAAGACAAGGCCATCATCGTCAAGCGCGGCGACAAAGAGACTCACTACACAGGTATGCAGTTTTTACTGGGCCATGCCCTGCCCAACATCTACTTCCACTCGTCCATGACCTACGCCATCCTGCGCCACTGCGGCGTCGAGATCGGCAAGCGCGACTACCTCGGCAACCCCTGACACCGGTCGTTCTATGCCGGTAGCAAGGCGAGTAGCAGCGCCATGAAACTGTCACGCCTGTTTCAGCCGCGCAACCCCCTGTTCTGGCTGGCCGTGGCGCTCAATGGGCTGTCGGCCATGCTGGCCTGGATTGTTCAAAACCGGGAGTTGCATGCTTGGCCCGCCCTGTTGGTGGGCGGCTTTGCCTTGGCCAATGCGCTGATCGGCACTTGGCTGGTCTGGCGGCTGTTGCGGGACGAGCCGGTGGATCTGAATCGTAAAGCGTAAAGCGTTGGCTGGTTTACTCTGCAATTCCCGGGCTTGCTGAATAACGGGGTGCCTGCGTGCAGGAGTTCGATGTGGATGCCGCCTCAGAATTAGGATTTCTCAGCTCACATCAGCAACACATATAAATTTCCTGATATCACTTTGCAGAAAAATCAGATTCTCTACACACCATCACTTCCTGCGTGAAGGCATCATCGTAACTACTGGCAGGTGCTGAGTTAAAAATTCATTCACAAGGTTCGCAACCTTATCGGATTGCTCCAAAGGCAAAAAGTGGGACGCTCCGGGAATTACAGCGAGTTGTGCCCCTGGAATGCTCTCGTACAAAGTACACGTATGAGACAGCTTAATCATGTCATCATCGCCGACTACAACCAGCACAGGAACTTGCATTTTCGATAATTCTTTTATGGTGATTGTGGGTTCTGTTTGCCACATTTTCACGCACTTATCTGTTACTTCCGCCCGATGTTTTGGGCCGTCAGGTGAGTTGTCGGCATAGTCCTTGGTAATCATCTGCTCGGCCTCATCCGTCAAAGTGCCACCCAAAACGCCTTCGTGGTGAAAATTTGAACCTATGACAACCATTCGCTTAACCAAGTCCGGGTAACGAATGGCAACAATCAGTCCGATGTTGCCGCCGTCGCTCCAACCAACCAGGTGGCTTGCACCGCCAATTGCCTCAAGGAATGCAATAGTTTCATCAGCCATTGACTCATAGTGAAAGGGCTCAGGTGTGTCTGCTGTTCGTCCGTGCCCTCTGCGATCGAAAGCACAAATACAGAAATTTTTTTCTAATAATTTCCCAATAGCATCTGATCGCTACTGCTACTTAACCCCCCATGAAGTAAAACCAGACGGTCACGGTCACGGTCGTTGTCAGCAACTGAAACCCAAGTTTTATGACCAAGAATATCTAAGTATTTCATATCATTGCCTTTGTGTTAAAAAGGATTGAAAATTGAGCAGGTGGTTTTGTAGAATTTAATGCTTTCATCTTTGAATGAATATACGGGTAAACAAAAAAATTGCTATCTACACCGCTTGGCCGCCTATGATGCGGCTGTAAAAAGCCATGCAGCCGAGTGAACCGCCAGCTATGGAAGACTTCTCACACCCTTGCACTGGTGAAGTGGGGTGCCATGCTTGAGGCATTTTTTTTACTGTACTTTCTGGTGCTGCTGGCGACCTTGGTGTTTAAAAGCCGCATCGTCACCGGGCCTTGGCTATTTCTG
>CAXNFT010000120.1:0-7352 GCA_964201255.1 Rhodoferax sp. | reverse complement strand
GCCGGCACGTCGAGCGAAGTCGAGTCGCGGTCCGGGTCGGGGCCGCACATGGCGCTCAATAGCAGGGCGCAGTCTTCGGCGCTGCGCGCCATCGGGCCGGCTTGGTCCAGGCTGGAGGCGAAGGCCACCATACCGTAGCGCGAGGCGCGACCGTAGGTGGGCTTGATGCCGGTGATACCGCAAAAGGCCGCCGGCTGGCGGATCGAGCCGCCGGTGTCGGTGCCGGTGGCCGCCGGCGTCAGGCGGGCGGCCACGGCAGCGGCGCTGCCGCCCGACGAGCCGCCCGGCACGCGGCTGGGGTCCCATGGGGTGGTCACAGACTGAGGCTTGGCCGAAGGTACCGCCACGTTTTCATTGGCCGAGCCCATGGCAAACTCATCGCAGCTGAGTTTGCCTAAAGTCACCATGCCAGCGTCAGCCAAGCGCTGCACCACGGTGGCGTTGAAGGGCGAGCGGTATCCCTCCAGCATGCGCGAACCCGCAGTAGTGGGGAAGTCTTTGGTAACAAAGATGTCTTTGTGCGCAATCGGGACGCCCAGCAAAGGCGAGCGCTCGCCTGCCGCTATGCGGGCGTCTGCCGCCTTGGCTTGCGCCAAAGTCACCTCTGAGTCCACACTCAAAAACGCTTGGTGGGGGTTGCCGCCCAAGCGGGCGAGCATGCGGGTAGCCAACTCCACCGCGCTCACCTCTTTCTTTTGGAGCAGTGCGGCCAACTCGGTCACGCCCAGGGTGTACGGGTCACTCATGGCTTACTCGATCACTTTCGGCACCAGAAACAGGCCGTTTTCGACGGCCGGGGCACTGCGCTGGTTGGCCTCGCGCTGGTTGAACTCGCTCACCTGGTCATCGCGCAGGCGCAGGGTCACGTCCTGAACCGTGGCATAAGGGTGCGCCAGCGGCTCGATACCGGTGGTGTCGACCGAGCGCATGGTTTCCACCAGGCCGAAAAAGCCGTTGATCTGGGCCAGCATGCGCGCGCTCTCGGCCGGCTGGAGTTCCAGCCGCGCCAGATTGGCGATACGGGCAATGTCGGAAGGGGTGAGGGACATGTCGAAATTTCGTTGGAAACCGGTTATGAAACCGCCCTATTTTGGGGCGGTCAGGCCCCTGATTCATAGGGCGATGGAGTATTATCCTGCCTTTACATGCGGGTCTGCTACGGCGCGGGTTTGCGCCGGAACAACTCCATCACGCACCAGTCAACACGGCGACAGCGGCCACTGCGGCCGGCCACGCCCGAGAGGATTTCTTAATGTTTGGAGCATTCCGTCAGTATTTTTCCACTGACCTAGCCATCGATCTGGGCACCGCCAACACCCTGATTTTTGTTCGCGACAAGGGCATTGTGCTCGATGAACCTTCGGTCGTCGCCATTCGCCATCAAGGTGGCCCGCAGGGCAAAAAGACCATTCAGGCCGTGGGCAAGGAAGCCAAGGCCATGCTGGGCAAAGTGCCGGGAAACATCGAAGCCATACGCCCGATGAAAGACGGCGTGATCGCCGACTTCACCGTCACCGAGCAGATGCTCAAGCAGTTCATCAAGATGGTGCACCCGCGCAGCATCTTTCGGCCCAGCCCGCGCATCATCATTTGCGTGCCATGCGGTTCCACCCAGGTCGAGCGCCGCGCCATCCGCGAGTCGGCCCTGGGCGCTGGCGCCAGCGACGTCTACCTCATCGAGGAACCAATGGCGGCGGCCATTGGCGCCGGCCTGCCAGTGTCGGAAGCCAGCGGCTCCATGGTGGTGGACATCGGTGGCGGCACCACCGAAGTCGGCGTAATCTCGCTTGGCGGCATGGTCTACAAGGGCAGTGTGAGGGTGGGCGGCGACAAGTTTGACGAGGCCATCATCAACTACATCCGGCGCAACTACGGCATGCTGATCGGCGAGCCCACCGCCGAGGCGATCAAGAAAAAAATTGGCTCGGCGTTTCCTGGCAGCGAGGTGCGTGAGATGGAGGTGCGGGGCCGCAACCTGTCGGAAGGCATTCCACGCAGCTTCACGATTTCATCCAATGAAATACTGGAAGCACTGACCGACCCGCTGAACAACATTGTCTCGGCCGTCAAGAACGCGCTGGAGCAAACCCCGCCGGAGCTAGGCGCCGACATCGCCGACCGCGGCATGATGCTGACTGGCGGTGGTGCCCTGCTGCGCGACCTGGATCGCCTGCTGGCCGAAGAAACCGGCCTGCCGGTGCTGGTGGCGGAAGACCCGTTGACCTGCGTGGTGCGCGGCTGCGGCATTGCGCTGGAGCGGATGGATCGCCTGGGCTCGATCTTCACCAGCGAATAGCAGGCGGTTGCGGCGATGCCTCTCGGTACGCTGGACAGAACGCCACCTCCCTTTTTCAAGCAAGGGCCCTCGGCCCTGACCCGGTTAGCGTTTTTCAGTCTGCTCGCCATCGTCTTGATGGTGGCTGACACGCGCTACCAGATCGCACGGCCCCTGCGGGCAACCATTGCCACCCTGCTGTACCCGCTGCAGTGGCTGGCCATGCGACCCGTGGCCTGGGTCCGGGACGGCAATGACTATTTTGAATCGCTCCAAACCGCCCAGGCCGCCTTGACAGCAACCGAGAAGAAATTGAACCTGCAGTCACAGCGAGCGGGGCAAGTGGAGCAACTCAGCATTGAGAACGGCCGCTTGCGCCAACTGCTGGGGCTGCGCGAGCGGCTGACCACACCCGCTCAGGCGGCCCAGGTGCTGTACGACGCCGCCGATCCGTACACCCGCAAGGTGATCATCGACCGCGGCATGGTCCATGGGGTGGCCACCGGCTCGCCCGTGCTGGACGAAACCGGCGTGCTGGGGCAAGTTACCCGGGTCTATCCCTTGGTGAGCGAGGTGACCCTGGTGACCGACCGGGACCAGGCCATTTCGGTGATCAATACCCGCACAGGTGCACGTGGCCTGGCTTTTGGTGACCCCGCCTCTCGTGGCGGCGCGCTGGAGCTGCGCTTCATGGCTGCCAACGCCGACGTCCAGGTCGGCGACCTGCTGAGCACCAGTGGCGTGGACGGCGTGTACCCAGCCGGGCTGCAGGTGGCCCGCGTGGAAAAAATTGAGCGCCGTGTGGATACCGCTTTTGCCCGCATCAGCTGCCAGCCCCTGGCTCTGGTGAGCGGGGTAGAGCATGTGATGGTGCTGGCACCCATAGCAGTGCCGGCCCCGCCGCCAGACGATGCCCGCACCGGCTCAGTGCTGCCCAGAAAAGGGGCTCGCAAATGATCATGCGCCCTGGCCAACAGCTGCTGCTCCCTGCCCAACCCCTGTTCATTTGGGGTACGCTGATGGCCGCCCTAAGCCTGAATATACTTCTCAATATGGGCCTTTGGGGCCGAGACGCCTGGGTGCCAGATGTGCTGGCCCTGGTGGTGGTGTTCTGGATCGTGCACCAGCCGCACCGTGTGGGCATGGGCTCAGCTTTCCTGTTTGGCCTGCTGCTGGATGTGCACCAGGGCGCGATGCTGGGCCAGCACGCCCTGACTTACACCGCCATGGGCTTTCTTGCGATTGCGCTGCAGCGGCGGCTGCCCTGGTTCACCGTGCCCTCGCAAGCCCTGCAGATCCTGCCGCTGTTCTTGCTGGCGCATGCCCTGGAGCTGAGCGTGCGCTTGGCGGCGGGTGGCACTTTTCCCGGACTGCCGATCCTGCTGGCGCCGCTGCTGGAGGCGCTGCTGTGGCCACTGGTCAGCGTGCTGCTGCTGTTGCCGCAGCGCCGGGCCCCTGACCCTGACGCACACCGGCCGCTCTAGCCTGCCCAGCCAAGACGCCCACCACCATGACTGAGCTGCGCAACGTCGAGGCTGACTTGAGTCGCTTTCGCGACCGGGTGCTGGTCGCCACCTTGGCTGTGCTGGCCTGCTTGGCACTACTGACCCTGCGGCTGGCCTATTTACAGGTCGTCAGGCATGAGGACCTGCTGGAACAGGCCGAGAACAACCGCACCGCCATCATTCCGGTGGTGCCCAACCGCGGCCTGATCCTGGACCGAGAGGGGATAGTGCTGGCCACCAACTACTCAGCCTACACGCTGGAAGTGACGCCCTCCAAGGTCGGTAATCTGGAGCAGGCCATCGACCAGCTGGCCCAGGTGGTGGACATCTCAGCGCGCGACCGCCGCAGGTTTCGCAAGCTGATGGAGGAGTCCCGGAGCTTCGAGTCGCTGCCCCTTCGCACCCGCCTGAGCGACGAGGAGGTCGCCCGCTTTGCCGCGCAGCGCTACCGCTTTGCCGGGGTGGACATCAAGGCCCGGCTGTTCCGCAATTACCCCTATGGCGAACTCGCCAGCCATGTGATCGGCTACATCGGGCGGATCAACACCGCCGAGAAAGAGAAACTCGAGGAGTCGGATGACTCGGCCAACTACCGCGGCACAGAATACATCGGCAAACTCGGCATCGAGCAGAGTTTGGAGGCCGAGTTGCATGGCGTCACCGGGGTTGATTCGGTCGAAACCTCAGCTGGCGGTCGTGCCACCCGCAAACTCGCCAGCCAACCGGCCACGCCCGGCAACACGGTGCAACTGTCGATTGACATCAAGCTGCAACAACTGGTGGAAGAACTGTATGGGTCGCGCCGGGGCGCTCTGGTGGCGATGGACCCCAAAACCGGGGAGATCCTGGCCTTTGTCAGCAAGCCCACCTTTGACCCCAACCTGTTTGTGGAAGGCATTGACAGCGAGAGCTGGCAAGCCCTGAACGAATCACCCGACAAACCGCTGCTCAACCGCGCACTGCGCGGTACCTACCCGCCCGGCTCTACTTACAAGCCCTTCATGGCCCTGGCTGCCTTGGAGACCGGCGCGCGCCGACCCGAACAGTCGATTGCCGACCCGGGGTTTTTCATGTTCGGCAGCCACCGCTTCCGCGACGACAAGGAAGGCGGCCACGGCATGGTCAATATGTACCAATCGATCGTACAGTCGTGTGACACCTACTACTACGTCCTGGCCAATGACATGGGGGTCGACAGCATCCACGATCAGATGCAGCGTTTTGGCTTTGGCGAACTGACCGGCATCGACATCCTGGGCGAAGTGCGTGGCCTGCTGCCCTCGACCAGCTGGAAGCGGCGCGCCTACAAACGCGCCGACCAACAGAAGTGGTACGCCGGCGAGACCATCTCTCTGGGCATTGGCCAGGGCTACAACAACTTCACCATGTTGCAGTTGGCGTCTGCCACCGCCACCCTGGCCAACAACGGGGTCAAGATGAAGCCGCACCTGGTGCGCCAAGTGGTGGATGTGCTGACGCGCAGCCCACGGACAACCCAGCAAGAGGCCGTTGGGCAAGCGGTGGCCAAGCCCGAAAACATTGCCGTCATCCGGGATGCGCTGGTGGGTGTCAACATTGAGGGCACCGCGGCGTCGAGCTTTGTCGGCGCTGACTACACCAGTGCCGGCAAGACCGGCACCGCCCAGGTGTTCCAGATCAAGCAGGGCGAAAAATACGTCGCCTCTCGCATCGATGAGCGACTGCGTGACCACGCCTTGTACATGGCATTTGCGCCAGCTGAGGCGCCAAAGATCGCGCTGGCCTTGATCGTGGAAAACGCCGGCTTTGGCTCCCAGAACGCCGCGCCAATTGCACGCCGCGTGTTCGATTACTGGTTGACGGGCCGTTACCCCAGCGTGGAAGACATTGCGGCCGTGCAAAAGGCGCAAGCCACGGCTCCGTTGGGTAAAGCCCGGAGCGTGAGCGACCTGGCCTGGCCCGCTGTTGGGGCAGCGCCGAACCCTAACAAGCCGTGATACGGTCTCGTCCGGCCAATTTAGACTGGTAAAGCGCCCGGTCGGCCCGCTCGATCAGGGCCTTTGCCTGGTCGCCCGGCCTGAGGGAGGCCACGCCGCCAGAGATGGTGATCGATACCGCAATGCTGTTTGAGCGACGATCGCGGATTTTGATGGATTTGGTGCGTTGCCGAACCGTCTCTGCCACCTGGTTGGCCAACTCGAGCGTGCAATCGGGCAACAAAATGACAAATTCTTCACCCCCATACCGGGCCACAGAATGGGACGCCTGTTGGGCCGCACAGGCCTTGAGTGTGTCGCCCACGGCCTGAATCACCCTGTCGCCCATGACATGGCCGTACATGTCGTTGACCTTCTTGAACAGGTCAATATCAAACAGGATCATGCAGTGTGAGGCACCGTTCTTGGGCGAGATCCCCACCATGGCGGCCAGGCTTTGGTCAAAGCCTTTGCGGTTCAGAATGCCAGTGAGCGGGTCAATCAGAGCCTCATCGAGCGCCCGCGTCAGTTCATGGGACAGCCGGTCGATTTCCATCCGACACAAGGTCACCTCGCTGGACAACTCCCGCGCAGTCTGGCCCATTTGGGTGGTTTCATCCAGAATGCGGGTGATCAGCGGCTGCACCGCCAGGGGGGCATCGCTCTTGATCTCCTGGATCAGTTCGTTCAACTGACCCTCATAGGCGCCGGCTCGCTCACCGGCCCGCGAGGCGCTGCCCCAAACGCCAGTCATCACACGCTGCAACTGCAGGCTGACCTGCTGCATGGACTGGGCATCTGGCTCAGCCACACACTGCTGGTGCAAACGGGCCAAGGTGGCGTCCGACAAGCGGGGTTCGGTTTGTTGCGCCTGTATCAGCGCCTGTGTCAATCGGCTGTTGATGCCGGCCAAATGCTCGTACCAGACTGCGAAATTCACCGGGTTGAACGCGGCATCGTGCTGTCCCATCAAGGCCACGACCTGCCGCACGATTTCGGCACTCTGCTCTTTGGATTCCCGGTATCTCGAAGAACTGCTAGTCATAGCCTATATTCTCCCACTGTTCAGGCGGGCATATCAAGGGCCCAGGTAGCGAGCCCGCAGGCCGGTGCCGGTACGGGCGCAGACACAAAAAAACACCGGGGTTGCCGGTGTTTTTCTGAGCGCGTTGGCTGTGGTGCCGCGGTGCACTGGGTCAGTGCCGGCCGGCTTGTCTCCGGGGCCTCTCGCCTTTGGTTGGCCTTGCGGCCGATGGTGAGTTAAACCGACTCTAAGTTAACGGCGCGCCGGCAACATCAGGATTTACCCTCTGGGGATTTACCCTGCTCGCGCCCGGGCCGCGTCTTCAAAGATCCACTGGGCCGCTTTTTCGGCCACCATCAGGGTAGGCGAATTGGTGTTGCCGCTGGTGATTACCGGCATCACGCCGGCGTCCACCACGCGCAGGCCGGCCACCAGTCCGCCGGGGCCGCGCACCCGCAGCCGCGCATCCACCACCGCCATCGGGTCGCCGTCGCGCCCCATCTTGGTGGTGCCCACGGGGTGACAGATGGTGGTGGCGAGGTCGCCTGCCAGGCGTGCCAAATCAGCGTCGCTCTGGAACTGCACACCAGGCT
>CAXNFT010000119.1:0-7397 GCA_964201255.1 Rhodoferax sp. | reverse complement strand
ACGCAGGGCCCATGGTGTTGCCCTGCCGATACTCGTCGCGGTTGGGATCACTTGGCACGGTTTCCAGCACCAATTGCGCCAGGGCGTTGAAGAGCTTGACGTTGGCGTTTGACTCAAAGCCCTGCGGGTCTTGCGCCTGCGCTCGCTGTGCGGCGGCCTGTAGCTTCTGGAGTTGCTCGATCAGACCATCATGAAAGAGCAAGTTCCAGCCGTGGCGCTGCATCACAGCGCGACATCGCCCGAGATATCTTCGCCTGGGTCGACGGGCCGTTTAATGGCCGACAACAGGGCGATGGCCAATTCATCTAGCAAGGTGGAGATGTGCTGGCCAGCCGCAATGTCTTTTTCAAGCAGCGCCAAGAAACTCCCAATGGCAGGGTCTTCATGCCGCTCGTTGTCGACCCGGCTCACCACGACTTGCGTGCCCCGTAAATCGAAGGCCACCTTGCCGCCAAAATCTACGCCTAGTGCTTGACGAATCGGTTTGGGCAGGGTGATCTGCCCTTTCGAAGTGATGGTGGCGACTTGGTGAACGGTTGGCATGGCGATTACTCCTTCCAATTAAGCCTCCATGGTAAGGAACTATCCTTACCTCGTCAAGCAAAAAGCTGAAGAGAAAGAAAACCTCGCTATCATGGGCGCATACAACTTCCGCCCCGATCGGACTCCTCCCCCATGTTCCGCCAAGCGTCCACCATCGCCTACTACACCCTGTTAGAAGCCCTGCGCAACCGGTTGATGTGGTTGCTGGGGCTGATTTTGGTCGCGGGAATTGGTATCAGCGGCTTTTTGGGTGAATTGGCAGTGACCGAGAGCGCCCAGGTGCAGGTGGCGCTGCTGGCGGCCTTTTTCCGCCTGGCGGCGGTGTTTTTGGTGGCCACCTTTGTGGTGACCAGCCTGGTGCGCGAATTCAATGACAAGGGGCTGGAGCTGGTGCTGGCGTTGCCACTGCCACGGGCCGGTTACGTGCTGGGCAAGTTGGCGGGTTTTGCGGCCTTGGCCGTGGTCCCGGCCTTGCTGTTTGGCGCCCTGACGGCGTTTTTTGCACCACCGCTGCAGGCAACACTCTGGACCGTGTCGCTGCTTGCCGAGCTCTGGATCGTGGCGGCCTTCAGCCTGCTGTGCGTGCTGACCTTCAACCAAATCATGGCGGCACTGAGTGCGGTGATGGCGTTTTATCTGTTGGCCAGGTCTATTGCCGCATTGCAACTCATTGGCCAGGGTGGAATCTCGTCAGACAGCCTGTCGCAAAAGGTAGTCGCTGGTGTGATCAACGCCATCGCGCTGATGCTGCCACGGCTGGATCAATTCACCCGAACCGAGTGGCTTGCTTACGGTGGCGGTGGCTGGGCCACGCTGGCGCCACTGCTGGTGCAAACCGCTTTATATATGACCTTGTTGACCGGCGCCGGCCTGTTCGACCTATACCGTAAAAATCTGTAGCATGAATGAGCGCTCGATCGCCGACGTGCCACTAGCGGCCCGAGCTGTGCTGGCCCTGGCGCTGGGCCTGCAACTGGCTTGGCAAGCTACCCAGCCCGTGCTGCTGGCGCGGGCTGAAGACTTGGCGCCACCGCCTACACCTGCCGTGCTCAATGTGATGAGCCTGGGCGAGCCTGTGGCGCTGGCGCGCGGGCTGATGCTTTACCTGCAGGCCCATGACAACCAGCCGGGCATCCAGGTGCCTTTTCTCAAGCTCGACTATGCGCGCGTGCAGGCTTGGCTGGCTGCGGTTCTGTTGCTGGACCCGAGTGGTCAATACCCCTTGATGGCTGCCAGCCAGCTGTACGCCCAGGTCAATGATCCGGTCCGCCAGCGGCAAATGACCGAGTTTGTGTACCAGCAGTTTGCTGACGACCCAAACCGGCGCTGGCCGTGGCTGGCCCACGCCGCTTTCACGGCTAAACATCGCTTGCACGACTTACCGATGGCGCGCAAGTACGCACAGGCGCTGCGCCTGCAGGCGACCGGGCCCGCTGTGCCCGCCTGGGCTCAGCAGATGGAGATTTTTCTGATGGAAGACCTCAATGAATTTGAGGGAGCGCGCATCCTGTTGGGCGGCCTGCTGCAGAGTGGTCAAATCACCGACCCGAATGAGATTGCATTTCTCAGCCGCCGCCTTGACGAGCTCAAAGTCAAAAGCGCGCAAGCCGGCCAAAACGGTGCTGGCGAAAATAAGTGAGGCCTGTAAAGATTTTTGACTGACCTGCCTCGGGTTTTCCTGATTCAATTCGTTTACGGGTCGACTGTCGGCTCTTATCAAAGAGGAAAATCATGCATTCAAAAGTGTCAAAACAATCAGGCTTCACCTTGGTGGAAATCGCCATCGTGCTGGTCATCATCGGTCTGTTGCTGGGTGGCGTGCTAAAAGGGCAAGAGATGATCACTTCGGCCAAGGTTAAAAATCTTGCTGGCGATCAGGACGGCGTAGTTGCCGCTTTCAACTCTTATCAGGATCGGTACAAAACATTGCCTGGTGATGACGCCAACGTTGTCGCACTGGGCCGCTTCGGAGTCGCTGACTGTGGTGGTGCAGCTTGTGCCGTCGCGCTGCCAGCTGCAACGGTTGGTAATGGCACCATCAACGGAAACTTCAACAGTATCGTTGACACAGATGAGTCTCGGGTTCTCTGGCAGCATCTGCGGGCTGCCAGTTTCCTCAAGAAGGAGGGCGCTTCAATGTTCGTTCCGCCGTTGAACGCTATGGGCACTGCCACCGGTGTTGACAGCCAAGCGCGGTTCGGGTGGGTTGCTGGTACCGCTCAGCACATTATGGTGAACATTCCTTCCAAGGAAGCGCAAGCCTTGGACATTATGGTCGACGATGGGTTTCAAAATCTGGGCGCGCTGCGCACGGTAGCTACCGCTGGTGCAGGTGTGCCTTACGTTGCAGGCACTGGCGTACTTTACACCCCGGTTCGAAAAATGTAATTTTTCCGTGCTTTCCTTTTCGGAAATTAATGAAGGCCCCTGCCTGTTATGGCAGGGTTTTTTATTTGTTGCGCGCAGAACTGCCCGCGCTAGCTCCAGACTGAGAAAGTTGTGATCGTTCGGCGGATTCCCATCTATGCAAGGACGACCAAGTTGGGCGGTGCTCTTAATTTAACATTGAAAATTTTTGGCTTTAGCCTGTTGACACATGATCGCCCCCGCCTTCCGCTTCACCCAACTCCGCAAAAGCTACGGCAAACGGCCGGTACTGCACGGTATTGACCTGCAAATCGGGCAGGGCGAGTTTTTTGGCCTGGTGGGCATGAACGGTGCCGGCAAAACCACACTACTCAAGTGCCTGCTGGACTTTTGTGCCACCGATGGCGGCAGTATTGAGATTGCGGGGGTTAGCCACCGCCAGACCGAGTCGCGCAAGCCGCTGGCCTTTTTGCCCGAGCGCTTCATGCCGCCGTATTACCTGAACGGCCGCGATTTCTTGAAGTACATGCTGAAATTGCAGGGCCTGAGCTACAACGAAGCCATTGCCCTCGAGATGCTGGCGGCCCTCGATTTGGATGCCGCCGCGCTCAGCCGGCCGGTGCGGGCCTATTCCAAGGGTATGACGCAAAAGCTCGGGCTGGCCTCCTGCTTCTTGGCCGACAAGGCCATTTACGTGCTGGACGAGCCCATGAGCGGGCTAGACCCAAAGGCCCGCGCCTTGCTCAAAGCGCAGCTGACGCGCCAACGCGAAGCCGGCCGCACCCTGTTTTTCAGCTCGCACGCGCTGGCGGATGTAGAAGAAATCTGCGACCGCATGGCCATCCTGCACCAGGGAGAGCTACGCTACGTCGGCTCCCCCGCCGGCTGCCGCGAACAGTTTGGCGCGGCCACGTTGGAGCAGGCTTACTTGACTTGTATTGCCTGAGGGACATGGGTCCCTGCGAAAGCGGGAACTTAGGGGCATGGATCCCCGCGTGCGCGAGGATGACGGATGGCCGTCATTCCCGGCCACGGAAAACTGTCATTCCCGGCTGCGACCGGGAATCCAGGAGGTCATGGATCCCCGCGTGCGCGAGGATGACGGATGCTTGTTATCCCTGATACTTTGGCTAATTAAATAGGCTATTTAATGGGCTATTTACAGTAATTTGGACTTTAAAATAGCCAAATTATGTACCCCGCCAAAGCCATCATCGAAGTTCATCACGCCGGGGCTTGGCATCCGGCGGCAGAGCTGCAGGCATTCAGCCACAACCGTGTGCGCTTCAATTACCTGGACAGTTATGTCTTCGGTGACATCCATCGGCCGGTGTCATTGACCCTGCCGGTCGGCTTGTGGCCAGAGCAGATGATGCAAGGCTTGACGGGGCTGGTGCCGGACCACAGGCCGCCGGCATTTGTGTATGACCTGGTGCCGCAGGGTCAGGGACGCAAGTTCTTGCTCTCGGCGCTGAATTTGTCAGACAGTGACGAGATGGTCATGCCGCTGCTGATGGCAGGGGCGTTCAACCCCATTGGGTGTTTGCGGCTCAACACGGCCACGCATTTTTTCGCCGAAGAGGTTCGCAAGAATCCTGACCCGCAATGGGCGCAGGGGCTCAGCCTTGAAGACATCACCCAGCGTAGCGACGAGTTTCTGAACCACATCGCGCTGCACGCCATGCTGGCCACCGGCACCACGGGCGTGCAAGGTGTTGCCCCCAAATTTTTGCTCACCACAGACCACCATGGCCGCTGGTTCGCTGACATGGCGCTGCCCGATGAGGCAGCCCACACGCATTGGCTGGTCAAGTTGCCGCGTGGCAAAAGCGACGACGACCGCAGCGTGTTGCGCAATGAGGCGGCCTACCTGCGCGTGGCCGATGCCGTTGGCGTGCGGTGCGCCCATGCCCCTGTGTTGCACGGCGACATGCTGTTTCTACGCCGGTTTGACCGGGCGTTAGCGCCCGGCGGCGGCGTGCAGCGCCTGCACCAGGAAAGCCTGGCCAGCTTGGTGGGCCAGCGCGGCTTTGGCGTGGCGCAGTCGCAGCAGGCTTTGCTGGCTGGCCTGCGGCGTGTGGTGACCGACCCCGCGCGGGAAACCCTGGAGTTCATCAAGCGCGATGTGCTCAACCTCGCCCTGCGCAATACCGACAACCACGCCAGAAACACCGCCGTCCAGCGCACCCCGGAGGGTATTGTTCAACTTACACCGCTGTTTGACTTTGCCCCCATGTTCAAAGACCCCGAGGTTGTGCCGCGCAGCCGCCATTGGCGCGACAAGGCAGGTGTCAGGCAGGCGGATTGGCGCCAGGTGATGGAGCAGCTGGAAGTGCCCGATCCTGAGCGCACTGCCATTGCGGCCGAACTGGCCGAGTTCGCCAAAGTAGTGGCCCGGCTGGACGTGATCGCACTGGATTGCGGTGTTGAGTCGGATGTGATCAGCGCCTGCGCCAAGGCTATCGAAACCCAAGCCAGGCAGCTGGCAGACCTGGCGGGTATCGCCCATGGATAAGCGCATCAAAAAACCGGTGCCTGCTGAGCTGGCCGCCCAACGCCGCGATCAGTTTTACGCCGACATCGCCACCAACGCCCTCACCATTGCAGAAGCCGTGGCCGCCATGCGAAAAATCAGCCGATTGACCCAAGCCGAATTTGCCAAACACCGCGGCATCAGCGTGCAGGCACTCAAACAAATAGAAGCCGGCACCGCCAACCCCACAGTAGCCACCCTGCAAAAAATCGCCGATATCTTCGGATTGAAAATCGGCTTTATCCCCAAAAAATTGGGGTCAGATTTCAATTAACCTTTCGTCATTCCCGGCTGCGACCGGGAATCCAGGAACCCATGGATCCCCGCGTGCGCGAGGATGACGTGTTTCATTCCCCCACCCTGCGCAGCACCACTGCGATCACCTCGGCCGAGATGCGAAAGTCGGAGCGGTGCAGGCGCTCGAACACCGGTTTGGCCAGTGCAATCAGCCCGCGTTGTTTGGCCATGCCGATGACCGCTGCGGTGCCTGCTACTTTCAAGCCCTTGGCCATGGCCACGGCGCGGCCGGCGCGCTCATCCATCAGCAGCAGGGCGGGCTGCGCATCGGCCAGGGCGGTGCGGATGCAGGCGGCTTCGCCCTCGTCCAGGTCGGGCAGCATCGGCGTGCTGGGTGTTGGTCCGGCCAGGCGTAGCCAGCCGTCGCTTTGAGCTTGCAGCAGGGCAGCCTCGCCGGCAAAGCCCTGTCCGTTGATCAGTTCCGCGTTGACCTCTTGCGGTATCCAGACCGCGCCGAACAGTTGTTGCAGCCAGTGCAGGCCATCCACATAGCCCAGCCCGATCAGCGGGCTGGCATCGCTCAGGGCGCGGCCAGCCATTCGTCCAGCGTGTCCATATCGCGCGCCGCCTCTTTGGCGTCAAGACGAACGATGGCTATGCCCAGGCGTGACACATGTTGCGCAAACTCGGGCACACCCATTCCGGCCAATTTGGCGGATCGCACCAGCGACAAATGGCCGTCACGGAAAAGCGCAGTCGCCAGGGCCGGCTTGACCCCGCTGGCATCCAACAAACCTGCCGATTCAATGCCGACCAACAGCGCATCGGGTGTGTCGCGGTTCATGACCACCACCACATCCTTGTGCGCCATGCGCAGGGCTTCGCTAGGGTTGTTTTTGAGCCCACTCACATTCACCACTTCCATAGGCTTCTCTCATAGGAATATTGAAAGGGAATTCAGTATAGGTGATGAAGAATTGGAGGCGGAGTCCAATTAGCAATGGATCCCCGCGTGCGCGAGGATGACGGTTGCCCGTCATTCCTGGCCGGGAACAATGGCATAGAGCTCAAAGCATGGCCAGAAACTTGGCTGGGTCGGCTGAGAGCAGCGCAAAATTATCCGGGGTCACGATGACCGGGCGGGCATCTGCAAACTGTTGCGCGAAGGCCCCTAGACCTTTGGTGGATTTTTTTCGGCCGGATTTAACCTCAATGGCATACAGCCAATTTTGGTGCCGGTACACGAAGTCGACTTCAGCATTTTTCTCGCGCCAGTAGAAGAGCTCGCCAGGCAGTTGAAGGAGTTCGGCGCCTACGACAAGCTCAAACACGCGGCCCCGGCGTTCCGTGTCATCCAACGCATTGGGTCCGGCGGTCATGGTGTGCAGTGCGGGGCAGGCGGGCAGGATTTTGGGGCTGGAGGTCCGCGTGAGCCAGCCTTTTGCTGCGTATTTCTCCAAAGAAAAAATCAGGAAGGCGCCTTCATACAGTTCAAGGTAGTACTTGACCAGATCCGTGTTGCCCGAGTCCTGCAACTGGCCCAGCAATTTGGTGTAGCTGATTTCCTGGGCCGGGTAACGGCACATGATTTCAAACGCCTGCCGAAACAGGGCTGGTTTGGCGACTTTGCGGTTTTGCAGAATGTCCTTGCCAATGACGGCCTCGACGATAGCGTCTTTTAGATAGGCGTACCAGCGGTCCCAGTCCTGCTCAAATA
>CAXNFT010000118.1:0-7419 GCA_964201255.1 Rhodoferax sp. | reverse complement strand
GGCCACCAGCTCTGCGGGGGCAGGCTGCGCCAGCCGCCCCAGGGAGCCAGCGTGAGCGTGACAGCCCACAGCATCAGGGCCACGAGCAGCATGCGCCAGCGGCTGAAGGCAAAAGCGCCCAGATGGCGGGAAGGCCCGACCGAGATCAGGCTGCCGAGCGCCCAGCAGGCGGCGGCGCCGAGCGCCAGCAGGTCGTAACTGGCCGGCATCAGCCGAGGTCGGGGCGATCGACCAGCGTGGTCAGGGGCAGCTGGTCCAGCTCGGCCAGCAGTTGTGCCAGCGCCCGGCCTGCCGCCTGCACCAGGGCCTCGCCCTTGGCCGCAGTGGCAGCGGCGGCATTGCCTATGGCACCGGCCGGGTGGTGGTCCTGCGTCTGCCAGCCCAGTTTGGCGCTGCGGCCGTTGCCCAGGATGGGGAACTGCTGCGCCCGCGCCTGCGCGGTCGAGGCAAAGTGGCGGGCCTGGTCCATCTGCACCCGTTGGGGCAGAAGGGCCAGCATCATCGAGGTCTCGATCTCACCGCCATGGATGCCAAAGCGGTGCTCTTCGGCGCTGAACAAGGCGTTCAGGTCCTGTCCCTGCGCATCGTGCAGTGGCAGGTTGAACCAGCTGCAGCTGTAGACCAGCACATTGAGGCGGGCGCGCAGGTCACGCGCCACCAGGTCCATGACACTGACCTGGCCGCCGTGGCTGTTGAACAGCAGCAGCTTGCGCACGCCAGCGGCGGCCACCGACTCACCGATCTCGGTCCACAGCCGCAGCACGGTTTCAGCCCGGAGCGTGAGCGTGCCGGTAAAGCGGGCGTGTTCGGGGCTCAGGCCCACGGCTTGGGTTGGCAGGAACAGGACGCTCAACTCGGGCGCCAGGTGCGGCAGGCTGGCGGCCACGATGCCGTCGGCCAGCACGCTGTCCACACTGAGCGGCAGGTGCGGCCCATGCTGCTCGGTGGCGGCCACCGGCAGCACAGCAATGGTGCGGGCCGGGTCCAGTTGCGCAAAGTCGCGCGTGCAAAGGTCGGCCCAAAAGCGGGAAGGCAGGGTCATGGCGTGATCATAGGGGCGTTTGCGCCCTGGCCGTGCTGCTGCTGGCGAGGCGCCAGGCCAGTGCCGCTGCGCGTGGCCGGCGGACCCTGGGCCGGCAGCACCGCCTGCAGGCTGCGCGGCCGGGCGCGGGCGCCACTGGCCAGGTAGTCGGCCAGCAGGGCGGCCTGCACCGCATGAGCGCCTTGCTCTGGCTGCTGCGCGAGGTAGTCAAACAGGTGGTCCACCAGTTGCTCCGGGCTCAGACCGCTGGTCTGGCCGCTGCGCTGCCAGAGCCAGTCGCTCCAGGCCAAAAACGCCGCAAAGGGCGACGGGCCCTGCAGCATCAAGTCCAGCGTGCGGCTGAAGCGGCCCGAGTTGGCCACCAGGTCCCAGTAGCGAGACAGCCGCACAAAACGCTGCACCTCGTCCCGGCTGAGGACCGAGGTCTGCTGCACCGCATAGGGCGGCTCGGCGGCGTAGACCATGCCCCAGGCCTCGGTGTGGCGGGCGATCGGCGTGCCGCGCAGGCGCTTGAGCAGGCCGAGCTGGATTTCGTGCGGGTGCAGCGCGTACAGGGTGTCAAAACCCTGGGCAAAACTGGCCAGCGTCTCGCCGGGCAGGCCGAAAATCAGGTCAGTGTGCAGGTGGGCTTGGGACTGCGTCACCAGCCAGTCCAGGTTGGCCAGGGTTTTGGCGTGGTCCTGGCGGCGCGAGATGCGTTGCTGCACCTCGGGGTTGAAACTCTGGATGCCAATTTCGAACTGCAGCACGCCAGGTGGAAACTGCGCGATCAGAGCCTTGAGCCGGTCGGGCAATTGGTCCGGAATCAGCTCAAAATGCACAAACTGGTCGGGCGCCAGCGGCGCGGGCGGCAGGCGATCCAGGAAAAACTGCAGGATGCGCGCCGAGGCCTCGATCTTGAGGTTAAAGGTGCGGTCCACAAACTTGAACTGGCGCGCACCGCGTTGGTAGAGCTGGTCCAGCTGGGCCAAAAACGGGTCCAGTTCAAAGGCCCAGGCGGTCTTGTCAAGTGAGCTCAAACAAAACTCACATTTGTACGGACACCCCCGCGATGCTTCAACGTACAGCACACGGTGGGCCAGGTCGGCGTCGCTGTACTCGGTATAGGGCAGCTCGATTTGGTCCAGCGGCGGCTGTTCACCAGGGATGATTTTCATCAGCGGCGCGGGGCCATGCAGCAGGGCATGGCACAGCTTGGGAAAGCTGACATCACCCCAGCCGGTAATCACATGGTCGGCCAGCGCCACGATGGCCTGCTGATCCTGCTCATGGCTGACCTCGGGGCCGCCCAGCACCACTTTGAGCGCCGGGCGCGCCGCCTTGAGCAGGCGCACCAACTCGCAGGTCTGGCTCACGTTCCAGATGTAGACGCCAAAGCCAACCACCTGGGCCCGGCCAGGCTGTGGTTCGCCAAGCAGCGCCAGCAATTCGTTGGCCAGTTCGGGCGGGCGGCGGGCGATGGTGTACTCGCGCAGCGCCGTCTGTGCCCGCAGCTCACCCATGTTGGCCAGCAGGTAGCGCAGGCCGAGCGAGGCGTGGATATATTTAGCGTTGAGCGTGCAGAGCACGATGGCGGGCGGAACAATCGGTGTGTTGGCCATGGCTCAGGGCAAAGCTGCCAAATGTACCTGCGCAGCTGCGGCTAACTTCTCATCAAAGGTCGCCAAGGGCGCTTTGAGCTCGGCAGCCAGCCAGAGGTAAGCCGCGTCATAAGTTGACAGGCTGTAGCGCAGTGACAGCAACAGGGCCGCTGCCGGGTCCACGGGGTGGAGCGCAATAGCCATGGCGACAAACTGCAACAAGCCATCGGTGGCGATGTCGGCGCGACCCGCGTGATGCTTCTTGGCCGCCACACTGGCGATCTCGAAGGGCAGCAGCGTTGGCGCATGCAGGGCCCGTCCGCGCAGGCCATCAAGCGCCAACGCATGCCAGGGTTCATGAAAAATCAAACCGGCCAGGGTGCTGCAATCCACCACCAGAGGCGGCTGAATCAGGTAATGGGCCGGGGGTTCTGCGACGAACAGGGTGCTGCCTGTGGCGCTCACCGGGCGTCCCGGTCGCTGCGTGTGATGTCAACACCCGGGGGCACGTTAGCCACCGTCTGGGGGTACTTCGTGGCCATCTCCCGGGCGACCTGCTCAACCGATCTCCCCTCCCGCAAAGCACCAGCCGGTACCTGCCAAACCGGACCGGTCGCCGACCCTGCCGGTGTGGCCTGCGGCACACCGGCCAAAGACGCCTCAATGATGGCCATCAATTCACCTTGCAAGGAGCGGTGGTTGCGGGCCGCACGCTGACGCAGGGCTTCAGCCCACAGATCAGGCACATCCTTGATTGAAATTGTCGTCAATTTAGGCTCCACCATGAAATTTAGAACCATTATGGCGCCATTTTGGCTCTATTTGCACCAAAATTATCTGACTTCGCATCGGGTCAAAAGGTGTCGTGTTCATGGTGAAACATTTTAGGAGCCGGGGCCGACCCCGATCAGGCCACTATCATGTCAGCATGACCCAAGACCTTTTCCGCCAGGACAGTTACCTCAACGAGTGCCGAGCCACCGTGACCGCCATCACTGCGCAGGGCATTGTGCTAGACCGCACCGTGTTCTACCCGCTCGGCGGCGGCCAGGCCGGCGACGCCGGGGTGCTGTTACTGGCCAGTGGCGAAGAAATCGCCATCATCGACACCCGCAAAGGCAAAGCCGAAGACGGCAGCTTTACCAAGCAAATATGCCATTTACCCACGCCAGACCGGCTTGAGCAGCTATTGAATCAGGAGCAAGACTCAGTCCACCGACTGGCCGTGGGCGACGTGGTGACCGCCCGCATCGACTGGGCGCGGCGACACCGGCTGATGCGCTTTCACACCAGCACCCACCTGCTGTGCCACCTGGTGCCGCAGCTGGTGAACGGCTGCTCGATCACACCCGACTATGCGCGGATGGATTTCAACATGACCGACGCGCTGGACAAAGACCTGCTGACGGCAGGGCTGGCAAAGTTGGTGGCGGCCGCCCTGCCGCTGCTGATGGGCGAGATCAGCGATGCCGAGCTCGACGCCAACCCGGCCTTGGTCAAAAGCATGTCGGTGCAGCCGCCGCGCGGCAGTGGCAGCATCCGCACCATTCGCATTGGCGACGCACACACGCTGATCGACTTGCAGCCTTGCGGCGGTACCCATGTGGCCAACACCGCCGAGATTGGCGCCGTGGTGGTGACCAAGATAGAGAAAAAATCCGCCACCACTCGGCGCGTGGTGCTCGGCTTCGCGGCATGAGCACCGGGCCGGTGCAGAGCATGACCGGCTGCATTCAACGACAATGTGGTTTTACGCAATTACTCAAATCATCATGACGGACGCAGTACCTGAACCCACACAACGCCTGAATGTTGACTTGCCCAAGTCGCAGTATTTCGCATTGAAGTCGTATGCCTTGCACCACGATACGACGGTGTCGCAACTTGTGCGTGATTCGTTGCGCGGCATTGTGGAGTACGACACCTGGTTCAAAGCCAAGGTGCAAGCGGCTCAGACAGACCCACGCCCGGCCATAGACAGCCACGAATGGGATCTCATTCGTGCCCAAAAACTGGCACAACGTGAAGCGCTGGCGAACAAAGCATGAGGGTGTTGCGCAAGCCGCAGTATTGGGAAAGCCTTCAAGCCATCGAAAATCACGTCGCCCGTGACAATCCCAGCGCAGCCATCGATTTATGGCTCAACATTGACGACCAGGTCTGCCAGCTTTCTGACCCTAATTTTCCGCGTCGACGTGGCCGCGTGACAGGCACGCTTGAGCTGGTGGCGCATCCAAACTACGTCGTGATTTTGGAGCAAACGCTCGATACCGTCACGGTGCTTGATATGCTGCATGCAGCGATGAAATATCCGTGAAGCATGACCCAATGGGTAAAGCAAAGTGGCCTCAAGTTGACCGCCGCAGAGGTGGAACTTTGACCGGGCCTGACGGCTCCTACACACCATGATGTCTTTTCGCCCGCTCACGCGCCTGCTTCCGCTTTTGATTGCTATATTTACGATAGCGATAACCCTAATTAGCACAGGGGCTGGCGCCCAAAACCATACCAGTTCAGTAGTGACCACACCACAGGTGCGCGCCGAGCTGCTGGCCCACGCGCCGGACGGGATGGGGCCAGGCAAGGCGGTCTGGCTCGGGCTACAACTCACCCACCAGCCCCAGTGGCACACCTACTGGAAGAATTCAGGTGACTCTGGCCTGCCCACCACGCTGCAGTGGACGCTGCCCGCAGGTCTGACGGCTGGCGACATCGCCTGGCCATTGCCGCGCAAGATCCCGATTGGCAACCTGGCCAACTACGGCTATGAGGACACGGTGCTGTTGCCGGTGCCGCTGACGGTGGGTGCCGACTTCAAACCGCCGGCGCTGGCGAGCGAGGTTGAGATCCGGCTGCAGGCCAACTGGCTGGTCTGCCGACGCGAGTGCATCCCAGAGGAAGGCAGTTTTACGCTCAAGCTGCCGCTGCGTGGCTCGACCGCCCTGCATGCGAAGGCTTTCACCGCAGCCATGGCCGCCGCACCCCGCCCCTTGATGGGTCCGACCAGCGGCGTCCTGCCCGAACCTGGCGCCCGCCTGGACGGGCAGAGCCTCGTTTTGACCGTCGCTAGTCTGCCGGTGGCACTGCGCGGTCAGCCGCTGGAGTTGTTCATTGAAACACCGGAGATCATCGAAACTGCGGCCACGCCCGCTCAAAGCTGGGCGGGTGCAGTCTGGACCGCGCGTATGCCGCTGTCAGCGCAGCGAAGCAACAGCCCGGATCGGCTGCCCTGGCTGGTGGTCGGCACGCAAGACGGCCGCCGCGTGGGCTACCAGCTCACGACCCCGATGACCGGGCCCTGGCCTGTCGCCACACCCAACGCTGCCGCCGCAGCGGCGGCCAGCGCCAGTCTGTCGCCCGCGCTGGCCGACGCGCTGCAAGCCAATGCTGCCCGGGTGGCGACAACGCCGCAGACCGCGCTCGGCCTGTGGGCCGCGCTGGCCGGCGCCCTGCTGGGCGGCCTGCTGCTGAACCTGATGCCCTGCGTGTTCCCGGTGCTGGCGCTCAAGGTGGTGGGCTTTGCCGGAAACGCGCAAGACCGGCGCAGCCACCGCGTCAGCGGCGTGGCCTACAGCGCCGGCGTGATGCTGTCGTTTATGGCGCTGGGCGCGCTGATGCTGGCGCTGCGCAGCGCCGGCGAGCAACTGGGCTGGGGCTTTCAGCTGCAGTCGCCCGCGGTTGTGGCAGCACTGGCGCTGCTGTTCACGTTGTTGGGGCTTAACCTGGCTGGCCTGTTTGAGTTTGGCCAGTTCCTGCCCAACCGGGTCAGCACACTGCAGGCGCGCCACCCGGCGGTCAACTCAGCGCTGTCGGGCGTGCTGGCAGTGGCGGTGGCCTCACCCTGCACCGCCCCCTTCATGGGCGCCTCGCTAGGCCTGGCGCTGGGCCTGCCGGCCTGGCAGGCGCTGGCGGTGTTTGCCGCCATGGGCCTGGGCATGGCGCTGCCGTTTCTGGCCGCCAGCCTGTCACCGGCACTGGCGCGCGCCCTGCCCCGGCCCGGCCCGTGGATGGCCACCCTGCGCCAGGCGCTGGCGTTTCCGATGCTGGCCACTGTGGTCTGGCTGCTGTGGGTGCTGGGTCAGCAAAGCGGCATCGATGGCGCCGCGGCCCTGCTGGCGCTGCTGCTGGGCCTGAGCCTGGTGCTCTGGTCGCTCAGACCCCCGGCTACCAGCCGGCGCTGGCTTGCTTCAATTTCTATAGCAATGTTGCTAGCATTGACGTGGGTTCTGGGCCCTTTTGTCATAAAACCCCTGCCCGCCGTCGATGCCATCGGCGCGGCAAGCTACCCGAGCGGCACCTGGCAGCCCTGGTCGCCCCAGGCGGCCGAGGCCGCGCTGGCGGCAGGCAAGCCGGTGTTTGTCGATTTCACCGCCGCCTGGTGCATCACCTGCCAGTACAACAAGCAAACCACCCTGTCCGATGCCGCGCTGCTGGCGGACTTCAAGGCCCGCCAAGTGACGTTGCTGCGCGCCGACTGGACCCGGCGCGACCCGGCCATCACCGCGGCGCTGACGGCACTGGGTCGCAGCGGCGTGCCGGTCTATGTGCTGTACCTGCCGGACAAGGCTCCGCGCGTTCTGTCAGAGTTGCTGAGCGTGGGTGAACTGCAGGCCGCGCTGGTCGGGCGCTAACGCCGGCCGAGCCAGTCGTCATCTCCGGCCACGACCGGAGATCCAGCCCACACGTCATCTCCGGCTACGACCGGAGATCCAGCCTGATACGTCACCTCCGGCTACGATCGAAGATCCAGCCCACACGTCATCTCCGGCCACGACCGGAGATCCAGCCCACACGTCA
>CAXNFT010000117.1:0-7482 GCA_964201255.1 Rhodoferax sp. | reverse complement strand
GGCATTTTGGGGCGGTAGAAGCTGGTGTTTTTGGTCAGGACGATGCGGTCGCCAGAGGCCCAGTCTGCCAACTTGAACGGTCCAGTACCAACGGGCTTGCGCGCGAAACCTGCATTGCCCAGCGCCTTGACTGCCGTTGGGGAGGGGATACCCATGCCGCCGACGTAGAGCAGTTGGTAAAAAAAGCCAGGCCAAGCTTGCGACAGTACCACCCGCACGGTACTCGAGTTAATCACCACGACCTGCTCGATCGGCTTGAAGAAGGTGCGGTAGGGCGAGGAATTAGCCGGGTCAAGAATACGGTCAAACGCGAACTTGACGGCCGCCGCGTCGAAGTCGGTGCCGTCGTGGAACTTTACCCCTTGGCGCAAGGAGAATTCAATGGCTCGGCCGTCATCCTCTGTTCGCCAGCTTGTGGCCAGATCGGGCACGATTTGCATCTTGGCGTCATAGCGGACAAGTGTGTTGAAGATGTTCGAGACAACATGTCCGGTGGCACCGTCAGTGATGACCAACAGCGGGTCGAGGCTGCGGGGTTCGGACTGGATGCCGATCCGAAGCACGCCGCCATCGCGCGCTTGCTGCGCAAACGCCGCAGACGTCGCAGCCCCAAGCAAAAATACGAGCATAAGTCGCCCGAGCCATCTTTCGATCATGTTGTCTCCTTGTTATTGAAGCGTCCGCATTCCAAACGGCGGTGGAATAAACCGAAACTGATAGTATCGAAATTGGTTTGGTTTGACAAACATCAGACAAATAGTAAGGAGATTGCTGTGATGAGTATCGAAGAGCGCCTTCGCAGGCTTGAGGATGAAAAGGCAATTCTTGAGACCTTGCATGCCTATGGTCACCACCTCGATTACGGGCTAGAAGATGCTTGGATCGACTGCTGGACCGAGGACGCCGTACTGGACTGGCCTGGACGGGCCTTCATGCGTGGGCACGCAGAGCTACGTGCGGGGTTTCGCGCCCACTCCCATGCGCCGGTCATGTACCACAAGCATGTGGTGATTGCGCCCATGGTCACGCTGCAAGGCGACTCTGCAAGCGTGCAAAGCATGTTTGCCCGGCTAGATCGTTATCCGGATGGGCCTGGCATTCGTGCTTTTGGCCGTTACTGCGACAAGCTGGTTCGGTGCCCTGATGGCCGCTGGCGCTTTACCGAGCGACTGCCCGAGATCGAGGGCGTACGCGCCCAAGCGCCGCTGGGCGGCGAGCCCTTCCCGGACAGCCCGGAGATGCGCAAGGCGGCAAAGGGCAATTGACCTTCCTGGACTGCCCCCAAATCTTTAGAACATTTCAGCGGTCTCGTACCGTCCACTCCAGCAGCGCGTCGAACACCGGACGCGCGGCCTCGGCCGACGGGTGGTTGGCGATGGCCACCAGCACATAGCGCTTGCCGCTAGCCCCATGCACATAGCCCGCCAGCGCCGTCACGTCACGCAGGCTGCCGGTCTTGAGGTGGGCGCTCCCGGCCAGGGTGCGGCGGTTGCGTAGCGTGCCGTCAACGCCGTTGAGCGGCAGCGAGGCCATCAGGTCGGGCATCAGCGGTGAGCGGTAGGCCGTTTGCAGCATACGGGCCAGCCCCTGGGCACTGATCAAGGTCCGGCGCGACAGGCCTGAGCCGTTGTCCACCACCGGCACATCTTCCGGCCCAAAGTGGTCCAGCCACCAGCGGCGCAGTACGGCGCGTGAGGCCTCGGCATTGCCGCGTGGGTTGCTGCTGGTCGCAGCACGTTGACCGCTCGGCACTGGCGCCGCTAGGCTGAGCGTCAAAAACAACTGCTGCGCCATCACGTTGTTGCTGTATTTGGTGATGTCGCGGATGATCTCGGCCAGCGGTGCCGAGCTGAGCTCAAACACCGGTTCGGGCAGCAGGTCTGGCCCAGCCGCATTGCCATTGGCATTGCCCAGGGCAGGGACCCGGCCTTCGCGCACCTTGCCGCCAAGCTGGCCGCCCATCTCGCGCCACAGGCCCTCGATGGCACGCAGGCCAAAGGTTTTGGGCTCCATGTAGGCGATCGACCAGGTTTTTTCGGCGCAACTGCCCGGGTAGGTACCGGCAAAGCGGATGCGGGCCGGATCGGCAAAGTCGGCCTTCAGGGCGGCGCGGTAGTCACCGCACTCGCCGTTGCTCAGCGGCACGCTGGCCTGCATATCCACGCCCGCCAACGGCGGCTCAAAATGCACCTGGGCGCTGCGGATGCTGCGGTCGGGCACAAAGGTCATGCTGACCGACTTGAAGTTCAGCAGCAGGGCGTCAGGCCCGGCGTTGTAGGGGCGAAGGGGCTCACCGTCAAAGCTGCCGGGGTCTGTGTCGGCGACATCAAAGGCGCTGCGGTCGACCACGATGTCACCGGCAATCTGGCGCACGCCCAGCCCCTGCACCCGGCGCAGCAGCAGCCAGAGCCGCTCGGTCACCAGCTTGGGGTCGCCCAGGCCCCGGATGTAAAGGTTGCCGTAAAGCGTGCCGTCGCGCACCGCGCCTTCCATATAGACCGGTGTGCGCCAGGTGTAGGCGGGGCCAAGTAGGTCCAGCGCGGCGTAGGTGGTCACCAGTTTCATGACCGAAGCCGGGTTCATCTGCACGTTGGCGCGGTGGCTTAAGCGCGGCGCTTGCCGGCCTTCGGCATCCACCACCAGCAGTGTCACGGCGTCGCGTGGCAGGTTGGCGCGCTGCAGCGCGGCATCTACTGCCGGCGGCAGGTTTTGGGCGGCGGCTATGCCGCACAGACCACATAGGCTACATAAACTGAGTTTAGCCAGCATGCGCCGCACAGATTGCAAAAAAAATGGAATACAGGTCATAAAGAGGCCATTATCCGGCCACGGATAATGGCGTGATGCCCTCTCAAGACACAGACACCCTCCGGGGCTTCTCACCGCGCACCATTGGCCTGGCGGCCGCCCTAGTCACCGTGTTGATCTGGACCTCTTTCATTGTGGTGGCCCGCGCCTCGGCCGACCCGTCCCGTGGCGGCAGCCTGTCGCCCTTTGACATCGCTTTCTGCCGGGTGGTGGGCGCCAGCGTGGTGCTGCTGCCCTGGGGCTGGTGGCTGGTGCGGCGCGACCGCCGTAACAGCTTGGCGGCGGCGTCCTCGCTGTTCGGCTTGTCGCCGTTGTCGCTGGGCATCACGGTCCAGGTTGGCCTGTTTGGCGGTCTGTTGTACGCGGTGCTGGCCTACAGCGGCTTTGTTTTTGCGCCGGCCGCACACGCCTCGGTCTTGATGCCGGGCAGCCTGCCCCTGTGGACGGCGCTGCTGGCGCTGCTGGTGCTGCGCGAGCACATCACGCCCGCGCGGGCGCTGGGGCTGGCCCTGATCGTGACCGGTGACTTGCTGGTAGGCGGCGCCAGCCTGTGGCGGGCTTTTGACGGTGGCCAAGTCTGGAAAGGCGATTTGCTGTTCATGGCAGCAGGTTTCAGCTGGTCCTGCTACAGCGTACTGGCGCGGCGCCACCAGCTTGATGCAGTGCGTGCCACCATCGCCGTCACGGCCCTGGCCTGTCTGGGCTATGTGCCCCTGTACCTGTTGCTGGTGCTGACTGGTGTCTTGCCCGACCATCTGCTGACCTCGCCGCCCAGCGAGCTGCTGTTTCAGGCCGTGTTCCAGGGTTGGGGCTCGGTGGTGATCTCCGGCATCACCTTCACCCGCATGATCCAACACTACGGCCCGGTGCGCTCCACCATGATCACGGCGCTGGTGCCGGGGCTCTCGGCTTTCGGGGCGGTGATTTTTCTGGGTGAGCCGCTGCAATGGAACCTGTTGGCAGGTTTGGCTTTGGTCACTTTGGGCATCTTGTTCGGCGTCCGGATCCAGCGCAAGGCGGCCGCATGAACCTGCTGGCTTTTGACACCAGTACCGAGCGCATGTCGGTGGCCGTCCAGGTCTTGCGCGAGGGCAGCATCACATGCTGGCAGCATGAGGGTGAGGGTGGCGCCCAAACTTCGGCCCATTTGATCCCCCATATTCAGGCGCTCATGGTGCAGGCGGAGCTGGGTTTTGAGCAGCTCGACGCCATTGTTTTTGGCTGCGGGCCGGGCTCGTTCACCGGCCTGCGAACCGCCTGTGCGGTGGCCCAGGGGCTGGCCTGGGGCGCTGCGGTGCCCGTGTTGCCGGTGAACACACTGCTGGCGCTGGCCGAACAGGCGCGTTTTGAGCAGGCCCCAGACTTGGCAAGTTGCCGGGTGCTGGCCCTTCTCGACGCCCGCATGGACGAGCTCTATGTCGGCGGCTATGCATTCAGCCATGGCGTGTGGCAACAGACCTGTGCGCCGGCCCTGATGCGGCCCGAACAGGTGAGCGCCGACACCCACCATCTGCTGGCCGGAAATATGCCCGACGCCTATGTTGCGCGCTTGCCCGCTGGCACCTGCCGGCCGGTGCCAGCCCTGCCGACCGCCAGCGCCTTGCTGCGCCTGGCACCTGCCCTGCTGGCGGCTGGCGGCGCCCGGGCCGCTGATCAGGCCCTGCCGACCTATGTGCGTGACCAGGTGGCCAAAACGACACTGGAGCGCGCAGCGGAAAAGGCAGCCTTGTGATTCAGGCCAAACCCCAGACCGAGGTTCGGTTTGAACCGTTGACCCTGGATGATCTGGACGCGGTGATGCGCATTGAGCGCCTGGCCTACGCCTACCCCTGGTCGCGCGCCGTGTTTGAAGACACGGTGGTGGCCGGTTACCAGGCCCAGCGGCTGCTGGCTGGCACGACGCTGCTGGGCTATTTTGTGGCCATGAAGGGCGTGGAGGAGGTGCATTTGCTCAACATCACGGTCGCCCCCGCCCACCAGTACCAGGGCTGGGCCAAGGTGATGCTGGAGGCGCTGCGCATATGGACGCGCGGGCAGGCCGCCAAAACCCTGTGGCTTGAGGTGCGGGTGAGCAACACCCGGGCGTTGCGGATTTATAAGGCGCAGGGTTTTGTTCAAGTGGGCCGGCGCGCCAAGTATTACCAAAGCGGGCACGGCCTGCGTGAAGACGCGATCGTCATGAGCCTGACTCTGTGAAAATGACCGGATGAGCCTTGCCCTAGACGACCGCCAGCGTGCCATGTTGCAGGAGATGGGCGTGCGCGTCTGGTTGCCCCAGCCGGCAGTTGAGATTGCTATTGAAAATATAGCTGTACCATCAATAAAATCAAGGCTTACAGCCCAATTTGATGCTGAACCCGGCCCCGATGCGGCCCGGGTCGGCGGCGCCAGCGTGTTGCCCGCCGGGCTGGATGCACCGGCCCTGCTGCAGGCCGTGGCCAGCTGCCAGGCCTGCCAGCTGTGCAGCGGACGCAGGGCCCCGGTGTTTGGGCGGCCGGGCCTGCCTCAGCCCGCCGACTGGCTGGTGCTGGGCGAGCCGCCCGATGAGGACGAAGAGCGCTCGGGTTTCGCCTTTGCAGGGCAGGCCGGGCAGCTGCTGGACAACATGTTGCGCGCACTCAAGCTACGCCGCAGTGCCGGTGACTTGGCGGAGCCAGCCTCGCAGGCCTACCTGACCAACGTGGTGAAGTGCCGGCCGGCCGTGGTGCGCATTCCGCAACCGCAGGAACTGCTGGCCTGCGAGCCGTTTTTGCAGCGTGAAATTGAGCTGGTCAAGCCCAAGGTGATCCTGGCCATGGGCCGCTTTGCCGCGCAGGCCTTGTTGCAGGGCAGCCAGCCCGAGCTGGCAACCCAGCCGCTGGGCAAGTTGCGCGGTCAGACCCACCAGTATCAGGGGGTGCCGGTCATCGTGACCTACCACCCCAGCTACCTGCTGCGCACCCAGGCCGACAAGGCGCGGGCCTGGCTAGACCTGTGCCGGGCCCGGGCTATTGTGCTGGGTGCGGCGTCAGGCGCGGCGCGCGGGCCATAGCACCGAGCCGATCGCCAGCACCATCAGCAGCACGGCGGCCCAGTCTTGCCAGTGCAGCACCTCGCCCAGCCAATAAGCGCCAGTGAAGACGCCCAGCACCGGGATCAGCATCACGCTCAAGGTGGAGGCCACGGGCGGCAAATCTCGCGCCATCGTGTACCAGACGGCGTGGGCAAAGCCGAAGATCAGCACGGCATTGAAGCCGATGGCGCCCCAGGCGGTGGCCGACGGGGCCGCCCACTGGCTACGTTCAAACAGCAGTGACAGCACGGTCAGCAGCACGCTGGTCATGGCCGTCATCCAGAAACAGATGGTGAGTGTGGGCACCGGCAGCGTGGTGCGGCGCAGCAGGTTGGTGCCCAGCGCCCAGGTCAGGGCGGCGATCAGCGCCAGCAGCACCCCAACTGGGCTGCCCGCCAGGTGGGTGAACTCGTTCCACAGCAGCAACACCACCCCTAGGCCCGCCGCCGCAACGCCGGCCCAGGCGCGGGGCGCCAACCGGCTGCCAAAGACCAGAGCGCCCAGCACCGCTGAAAAAATCGGCATGCTGTAGCCCAGGATAGCGGCCCGCCCGCTGCTGAGCGCTTTCACCGCCACGATGATCAGCGCGTGCCAAACAAACATATTGGTCAGCGCCAGCCAGAACAACTCACGCCAGTGCGCCCGTGGCACCCGAAACGGCAGTCGCAGCAGCACCATCCCCAGCGCCAGCACCGGTAGCCCCAGCCACATCGACAACATCCGAAAAGTCAGTGGCGGGTAGTGGGTGACGCCAAGTTTCATCACCGGCCAGTTGACGCCCCAGACCAGCGTCAAGAGCACCAGGCCAATCCATTGTTTGCGTGAAAGGGTTTGCATAGCGGCATTGTCCGGTCAACTTGGGCCGGCGTGGTGCTCATTTCGGGTTCCTACAATTGGCGCATGACATTTCTAGACATGCTGCGCGCCGCTGAGCGCCAAAACGATTCCATGGTTTGCGTGGGGTTGGACCCGGAGCCGGCCCGGTTTCCGGGCGCGCTGCGCGGCGATGCCAGCCGGATCTTTGATTTTTGCGCTGCCATTGTGGAGGCCACGGCTGATCTGGTGATTGCGTTCAAGCCGCAAATTGCTTACTTTGCCGCGCACCGTGCCGAGGACCAGCTCGAACGCTTGATGGCCCACATGCGCCAGGTGGCGCCTGGGGTGCCGGTGATCCTGGACGCCAAGCGTGGCGACATTGGCAGCACCGCGGCCCAATACGCGGTGGAGGCGTTTGAGCGCTATGGGGCTGATGCCGTCACCCTGTCGCCCTTCATGGGCTTTGATTCGGTCGAGCCCTACCTCAAGTACCAGGGCAAGGGCGCGTTTTTGCTCTGCCGCACCTCCAACCCCGGGGGTGACGACCTGCAATCCCAGCGCTTGGCCAGCGTGCCGGGTGAGCCGCTGCTTTACGAGCATGTGGCCCGGCTGGCCCAGGGCCCCTGGAACCTGAATGGTCAGCTTGGCCTGGTGGTGGGTGCCACCTACCCGGCCGAGATTGAGCGGGTGCGGGCCATTGCGCCTACCCTGCCGCTTTTGATTCCTGGCGTGGGGGCCCAAGGCGGGGATGCCGCAGCCACCGTGAAGGCGGGCTGGCGTGGTGATGCGCAGGGCACGGTGGCGCC
>CAXNFT010000116.1:0-7547 GCA_964201255.1 Rhodoferax sp. | reverse complement strand
ACCGGCAAGCAATACCTTGAGTTCGAAATTGCCAACGAATCACAGCGCGAGCAGGCCCTGCGCCGCATGGCCGAGAAGGGCGCCAGCCCGATCATCGCCATGTCCTTCAGCATGGCCTCGAGCGTTGAAAAAATCGCCAAAGAATTCCCTAAACTCAATTTCGCGATCATCGATGACGAGGTGAAGCTGCCCAATGTTCAGTCCTTGGTGTTCAAGGAGCATGAAGGCAGTTTCCTGGTCGGAGCCATGGCGGCGATGGCCAGCAAGACTGGCAAGGTCGGCTTTGTGGGTGGCATGGACATCCCGCTGATCCGCCGCTTTCAGTGCGGCTACGAGCAGGGCGCCAAGTGGGCCAACCCCAAGGCTGAAGTGTTTGCCAACATGACTGGCACCACCGGCGCAGCTTGGAACGACCCGGCCCGTGGCGGTGAGCTGGCCAAGGCGCAGTTTGCCAAGGGCGCCGATGTGGTGTTTGCGGCTGCCGGCGGCACCGGCATCGGTGTTTACCAGGCGGCCAAGGACGGCGGCAAGCTGGCCATCGGCGTGGACAGCAACCAAAACCATATCCAGCCCGGCACCATGCTGACGTCCATGCTCAAGCGGGTGGACGTGGCGGTTTACAACGTGGCAAAGGGGCACAAGCCTGGCCTGTCGGTGTTCGGCCTGAAAGAAGAGGGCGTTGGCTACGCCATGGACAAGAACAACGAGAAGCTGGTGACGGCCGACATGAAGAAAAAGGTCGACGGCGCCAAGGCTGACATTTTGAGCGGCAAGATCAAGGTGGTGGACTATATGTCTGCCAGCGCCTGCAAGTACTGATACCGCACAGGGCTTGACTGCCAGCACCAGCGCCAGTCTGCCTGAACGCGCCAAGGTGTTGGAACCCGCGGTTCAGATGACGGGCATCAGCAAGCGCTTTGGCGCTGTGCTGGCCAACGATGACGTGAACCTGTCCGTGCGAACTGGCACGGTTCACGGCATCGTGGGTGAAAACGGCGCCGGCAAAAGTACGCTGATGTCGGTGCTGTACGGTTTTTACACGGCCGACAGCGGGCAAATTGCCGTGTTTGGCCAGCCGGCTGTCATTCGCCATGCTGACGACGCGATTGCGTTGGGGATTGGCATGGTTCACCAGCATTTCATGCTGGTCGACACCTTGAGTGCGCTCGACAACGTCATGCTTGGGGCGGAGCCGCGCTGGTTGCTCGCCCCTGCCCAGCGGCAGGTGCGCTTGCGGCTGGATGCCCTGATGCTCAGTACAGGGCTCAAAGTTGACCTCGACGCGCTGGTGCAGGATCTGTCTGTCGGAGATCGGCAGCGACTTGAAATCCTGAAAGCGCTGTACCGCGGCGCCCGTATTCTGATATTGGATGAGCCCACCGCTGTGCTTACGCCCCAGGAAACCGAGCAACTGTTTGACGTGTTGCGGGCACTGCGCGACCAGGGCAGCACCATTTTGCTCATCACCCACAAGCTCAAGGAGGTGATGCGCCTCTGCGACGACGTGACTGTGATGCGCGGTGGCCGCGTTGTGCAAGAGTTGTCCATCGCTCACGCTTCGGTGGAGGCCCTGGCGCTCGCTATGGTGGGACGCAAGGTGCAAATGGGCCGACTGGAAGGGCAGGCACACGCAGCGGCGGGTGAGGCGCTGTTGACCGCCACGGGTATCTCGGTTCGCGATGGTCTGGGCGTACAGCGTCTGGCCGGCCTGAACCTGACACTCCATGCCGGTGAGATCGTTGGTGTTGCCGGTGTTTCTGGCAATGGCCAAAGTGAGTTGCTCGACGTACTCTCGGGACTGCTCGCGCCCGACAGTGGCAGCCTGCGAGTCGGCGGGCAGAGCTTTGCCGCCGGCGCCTGGCTGGAGCCCCACGCTGCACGCTCGTTGGGCGTGGCCCATGTGCCGGAAGACCGCCATGCCCGAGCGCTGGTGATGGCGTTTGTGGCTTGGGAGTCGGCCGTGCTGGGCTATGACGGCCTGGCCGACTACAACCATCACGGCTGGATGGCTCATGGCCGTATGCGTGCGGCCACGCAGGCGATGATGACCCGCTTTGATGTTCGACCGGTTAATGTCGAGCTGCTCAGCAGCAAATTCTCAGGCGGTAACCAACAAAAACTGGTGCTCGCGCGGGAACTTGGTCAAGCGCCGCGCGTGCTCTTGGTTGGGCAGCCGACCCGTGGCGTGGACATTGGCGCCATTGAATTCATTTATGAGCGGCTGCGGGCCCTGCGCGATGCAGGCTGCACCGTGTTGTTGGTCTCCAGCGAGTTGGATGAAATCTTGGCCCTGTCGGACAGGGTGATCGTCATGAACCAGGGCCGGGTCATGGGCGAGCTGCCGATCGCCGAATGTACTGAGGCCAAGCTGGGCTTGCTGATGACCGGGGCAGGCGCATGAGCCCTGTGAACGCGCTGCCCCGCTGGGCCGATCTGCTGCTGTTGCCGGCGGTGTGTCTGGCGGTAGCGCTGCTGGCAGCGGGCGGTGTGGTGGCGCTGGTGGGGCAAGACCCGCGGGCGGTGCTGGCGGTGCTGGTTCAGGGCGCGTTTGGCACGCCGCGTGGTATCAGCTACACCCTGTACTACGCCACAACCTTCATTTTTACAGGACTGGCGGTGTCGGTGGCCCACCACGGTGGCCTGTTCAATATCGGCGGCGAGGGCCAGGCTATTCTGGGCGGTCTGGGGACCGGTTTGGTGGCGCTGTGGCTGTCACCCAGCCTGCCGGCCTGGCTGATGCTGCCCCTGATGGTGCTGGCTGGTGCCCTGTTTGGCATGCTGTGGGCAGCCGTACCGGCTTATCTGCAAGCCTACCGGGGCAGCCACGTGGTGATTACCACCATCATGTTTAACTTTATAGCCAGCAGCCTGCTGGTGTACCTGTTGGTGAATCACCTGCGGCCCACGGGCACCATGGCGGTTGAGAGCAAGGCCTTCGCCCCATCGGCACGCTTGCCCAGCGTGAAGGACGCTCTGGCTTGGTTAGGCCTTGAGTGGCCTGCCTCACCCCTGAACCTGAGCCTGCTGCTGGCCCTGCTGGCAGCGCTGCTGGTGTATGTTTTCTTGAGGCGGACCCGTGCTGGCTACCACTTGCGGGCGGTGGGTGCCAGCCCGGCCGCGGCTGAGTATGCGGGTATCCGTTCGCAGTGCCAGGTGATGGTGGCGATGGCGATATCAGGCGCTCTGGCGGGGTTGGTCGGCATGAATGAAATTGCGGGCGTCAGCGGTCGTCTTTTGCTGGAGTTCGTGAGTGGCGCCGGCTTCACTGGCATCGCGGTAGCCCTGATGGGCCGCAACCACCCGCTGGGGATTGTGGTCGCCAGCCTGTTGTTTGGGGCCTTGTTTCAAGGCGGCGCCGAGGTGGCGTTTGAGGTACGCGGCTTCAGCCGCGACATGGTGGTGATGCTGCAGGGCTTCATCGTGCTGTTTTCAGGTGCCATGATTTATGTGATTGCCCCCGGCGTGGCCTGGGTGCTGTCGCTTGGCACAAGAAAACCGAGGGGCCATCATGGATGAAGCGCTCTGGGGTGCTATGTTGGCGTCCACCCTGCGGATGGCCACGCCTCTGGTGTTTTGCGCCCTGGCGGGCCTGTTGGCCGAACGCTCCGGCGTGGTTGACCTGGGTCTGGAAGGCAAGATGCTGTTTGCTGCTTTTGCCGCCGGGGCTGGGGGCGCCGTCTATGGGTCCACTGCGCTGGCGCTGCTGCTGGCGGTCGCCGTGGCCACAGCCATGTCCTGGCTGCACGGCCTGGCCTGCGTGAGTCACCGTGGCGATCAGGTGGTGTCAGGGGTGGCGACCAACATCATTGCTGCTGGTCTGACCGTGGTTCTGGGGGCTGCCTGGTTCGCTCAAGGCGGCCAGACGCCACCCGTGACGGCTGCGGTGCGCATTGGGCCGCTGATGCCCCAGGTGGCCGACTGGGTGCAAGGCCTTGGCCTTGTCGGTGTGGTGATTGGTCCCGGTCTGCTGGGCCATAACGCCCTGGTGTACCTGGCGTTTGCGCTGGTGCCAGTGGTCTGGTGGATGTTGTTTCGCACGCGGTTTGGTCTGCGCCTGCGTGCCGTGGGCGAGAACCCACACATGGTGGACGCTGCCGGGGTGTCCGTCCAGCGGTTGCGCTACGCGGCGCTGACCATGAACGGCGTGTTGTGCGGCCTGGCCGGCAGCTACCTGGTGTTGGCTCAAAACGCTTCTTTTTCCCAAAACATGACGGCGGGGCGTGGTTTTATGGCGCTGGCCGCCCTGATTTTTGGTCGCTGGCACCCGGTCAAGGCCTTGTGGGCGTGCTTGTTGTTCGGCTTTATGGATGCGGTAGCGATCCGCCTGCAAGGGGTGCAACTGCCTGGCTTGGGCGAGGTGCCGGTGCAATTGATCCAGGCTCTGCCCTATGTGATGACGGTGGTGCTGCTGGCGGGTTTCATCGGTTCTGCCGTGGCGCCTCAGGCGCTGGGTAAGCCCTACCTCAAAGAGCGTTAGACCGGCCCCTGGTGGCCTCCAGAGAGCGGGCCAGTGTGGCTTCGACCGGTAGTGGCTCAGCACCCCAACGGGCGGCCAGCAGCTCGGCGCACAGCACCGCCAGGCTGAGGCCGCGCGAGCCCATTGCGGCGCAAAGCCACAGGCCTTGGTCGGTATCGGCAGTCAAGGGGCCAAGCAGCGGCAGGCGGTCGACACTGACGCAGCGGCTGCCCCGCCAGGCCTGCACCTCACTGGCGGCAACCATAGTCGCCAGTGGCGCTGCCAGGTCTGGCAGTAACCGTGCCAATCGACTGAGGTTGGCCGCATGATGCGACTGTTCGCCAGGGTCAGCCTCGTCTGCGGGCTGATAAGTCGCGCCGGCCAGCCAGGCCATACCGGCCATCAATGGCACCCGTGGCAACAGGCTGCCTGCGCCGTTAACGGGAGAAGCTGGCAGGGCGGCCAGCGCGGCCGGTGGCGAGTCGGCGTGCCGGGCCCAGGTGACTTGTCCATGAACGGCGCGCAATACAGGCCAGGTCAACCCCGAGGCCCAACCGGTCTCAGTGTTGCCGCAGGTGGCCAGCAAGGGCAACACGCCGTGGGCATTCGCCAGGACCACACGCTCCGCAACGGCCATGACCTGTCGATCTGCGCCAAGTACCTGCCACAACCCGTCCTGCCGCTGCAGGCCAGCGACGGCGCAGTCCCCTTGAAAACGCACACCGGGCTGCGCCAGCCAAGCCTGCACCAGGGCCGTCGGTTTGACCCAGCCGGCCAGGGTGTGCCACAAAGGCGGCGCCTCTGGCGCGTCCCCATCGCTGCTGGGAAAGCGCTGCAGCACACCGCTGCAATCCCAGTCTTGACCATGCCGTAACAGAGCCTGCGCCTGCTGCAACACCATGTGTACACCGCTGCGTGACAGGCGCGACAAATTACAGTCGTCAACCGATATATGGGGAACTACCAACCCGGCCGGAAGGCTTGATGCGCCCTGGGCCGGGGTGGCGGCGGCATCAAGCACCACCACTTGCCAGCCGCGTCGGGCCAAAACCGCCGCAACGCTGGCCCCGGCCAAACCGGCACCCACCACCACGCAGCGAGTGACCGGCACCGCCTGCTCAATGGCGTCATGACGGCTGTTTTTGAGCGCCCACGCCGGTTGAAACTCTGCCCGGATAACCGCAGCCGGCTCGGATGCGACCTTGTCCGGCACAACAAAGCCGCACTGTTGCAGCACCGATCGCAACAGCGTGGCTGTATGGCCACGCAGGGTCAGTCCGGCACCACGGCGCGCCAACCGCGCCATTGCTTTGACCCGCCACAGGTCCCACCGGCCGTCGGTTGTGTCTAGCGATGGGTCGGGGTCAAGCAGCAGTGTGTCCGCCTGGAAGCGTTGCTGGCGCAGCAGCTTGGACAACTCGCCAATACACAGCGTTAGCAGCAGTTGCCCACCCTCTAAGCTCAGGCGGTGAAAGCCGGGACCGAGGGCTTGGCTTAGAGGTGCGAGCGAGGCAGCCAAGCCGCTCAGGCTGGGCTGCGACTTTGCCGCCGTAAGCAGCCGGTCAGGCTGGGGAGCTTCAGCGCACAGGCCCACATAGTGCAGGATCCGCGGCCGGTGGTCGTCCTGACGCCAAGCATCCCAGACCCTTAAAAACTGCTGACCGCTGCCAAACCCGGTGTCCAGGCACCGCCAAGCGTTTTGGCCGGCCCAGGCCGCAGGCAGCCCCGCCGCTGGCAAAAAAGCGCTGGCGTCTGGTTCAGCCATGCGCACGGATGCCTTCAGACTGTGGGTGGTACGTAACCTTGGGCGGCGTCAGCGCCATCGCCAAAAAAGTGGTTTTCCATTTGACGGGCCAGGTACTGACGGGCTCGCGCATCGGCCAGGTTTAGACGGTTTTCATTGACCAGCATGGTCTGGTGCTTGAGCCAGGCTGCCCAGGCCTCTTTGCTGACGCCCTCCCAAATGCGTTTCCCCAGTTCGCCAGGGTAGGGCGGGAAATCGAGTCCATCGGCTTCCTTGCCGAGCTTGATGCAGTTGACGGTGCGTGCCATTTGTGACCTTTGAACAATGTCTTGTGAAGGGGGGACTTTAGCAAGCTTTACGTCGCTGTTGCCAGTGCAGGGTCGGGTGTGGCTTGCTTTTTGCGTACTCTGCCGAAGACAAACCGGCTATTGCTGGAATTCCTGGTGGATGGGGGTAAATGCCTAATTGTCTTTTTTTTCCCCACGCGGGCTCCATTAGAAGTAAGATCGCGCCCATGGCAAAAGTTGACACGAAAACGACAATGGTGGCCGACGGGCTGCGTTACAAGTCCAAAGTATCGGGTTCCCCGTTCACTGCGGCAACCTCATTTGGTGCGGCGACCATGTCGTGCTTTTTGTGCGGCAAGCATCGCCCCCGTTCCCAATTAAGCTCACGCAAAATCCTCGGCAAGTCCCAGGCCGTGTGTGCTCCGTCCTGCAAGGCGCTGGACGAAGCCAACAGCTGACGCGCCATGCTGTCATGGCTGGCCGTTTGGCTTGACCGGGCGCCGCGCCAAGTTTTTGCATTGCTCAGTGCTGGGTGCGTGGCGATGCTGGCTTTCGGCCTGTACTTGCAACACGGGCTTGGGCTTGTGCCCTGCCCAATGTGCATTGTGCAACGGTACGTTCTTATTTTAATAGCACTGATTGCAGCATTGGCGGGGGCTACAGGTCGAAAAGGCTTGCATCTTGGGGCCAGTGCCACTTTGCTCTTGTCGGCAGGGTTTGGCGCCTACGTCGCGGCCAGGCAAAGCTGGTTGCAGTGGTACCCGCCTGAGGTGGTGAGCTGTGGACGAGATTTCTACGGCATGATCGAAACATTTCCCCTGCAACGCGCCATTCCCATGATCTTCAAGGGCGGTGGCGACTGCAGCAAGGTGGACTGGACTTTTCTGGGTGGTTCGATCGCAAACTGGTCGTTTCTGTGCTTCTGCGGCATTGCCGCGCTAGCACTGACCCAACTCTGGCGGACCGGCCGCCGCCCCGGCTAAGCTACAAAGGCAGGGTGTCAAATTTGGCGTAGGTATTGCGCAGCCAGGTTTTCACCCGCTGTCGCTCCAGCATCCCC
>CAXNFT010000115.1:0-7574 GCA_964201255.1 Rhodoferax sp. | reverse complement strand
GGAGCTATTTGTCAGAATTTTACAAGGGCTGGGCCCTGAATCGCGGTTGAAGACTGGAGGCCAACAGCCTGGGCTTGAACCTCTAGCCGCCACCCCTGACGCCGGGCGGCCAGAAGAAAGGTTCAAGCCGTCGCTGTTGGCCTCAAGATCATCAAGAGCTAATTCAGCCTCCAGCCCTTGTAAAATATGACGTTATAGCTCCTAATTCAATAGCAAATGACCCTGCCCAAACCCCCTGCCTCGCCCGCTCCCACCTTCCGGCGCGCAGCGCCGCCGGCTCAGCGGGCGCCGATTCCGGCGGGGCAGACCAATACCGCGGCTATCGGCCCCAATGGCACCCTGCGCCTGAACAAGCGCATGGCCGAGCTGGGACTGGCGTCGCGGCGCGAGGCTGACGACTGGATCGGCAAGGGCTGGGTCAAGGTGAATGGCGTGGCGGCCACCATGGGCATGCAGGTGGCGCCCGATGTGCGCATCGAGATCAGCCCGCAGGCGCAGGGTCAGCAGGCCAACCAAGTCACCATTTTGGTGAACAAACCCATGGGGCTGGTCAGCGGCCAGGCCGAAGACGGTCACCTGCCGGCCATCACCCTGGTGCAACCGCAAAACCGCTGGGCCGAGGACAACGCGCGCTTCTTCTTTCACCCCAAACAGTTGCAAAGTCTGGTGCCGGCCGGCCGGCTGGACATCGACTCGATCGGGCTGCTGGTGCTGACGCAGGATGGCAGGGTGGCGCGCCAATTGATCGGCGAAGACTCGGTGATGGAAAAGGAGTACTTGGTGCGCGTGGTTTACCTCGGAATGGACAAAACCGGCCAGCCCCAGAATGATCCGAAGCCAGGTCAACTCGTGCGCATGGACGACGACGACCCCATCACCACCAACGTGCAGGCCGTGTTCCCGCCGGCCCTGCTGGACAAGCTGCGTCACGGCCTGAGCCTGGACGGGCAGGCCCTTAAACCCGCCAAGATCAGCTGGCAAAACCCGGAGCAACTGCGCGTGGTGCTGACCGAAGGCAAAAAACGGCAGATCCGGCGCATGTGCGAGCTGGTCGGCCTGAAGGTGGTCGGGCTGAAACGGGTTCGTATCGGGCACGTGATGCTGGGCAACCTGCCGCTTGGGCAGTGGCGCTACCTGGCGCCCCACGAAAAGTTTTAAGGCCGGGCCCACCTAAAGACTCGCCTACGCGTAGGGGCTTTAGCGCCCGGCTCACTCTTTGGCTGGCGCCGTGGCAACAATCAAAGCGCCAGCATATTCTGGCTCCAGCAGCTTGAACACCCATGAAAAAATCACTCTTTGCCATGTTGGCCCTGACCAGTTCCTTGGCTTTTGCCCACAACTGCCCGAGCGAGATGAAGGCCATTGACGCCAAATTGGCCACTAAACCGGTATTGACTGGTCCGGACATGACCAAGGTGACAGCCATGCGGGCCGAAGGCGAAGCACAGCACAAGGCCGGCAAACATGACGCCTCCATGAAGGCACTGGGCGAAGCCAAGAAACTGCTCGGACTTTGAGCGTTTGAGGGCCTGGGCGCCTGAGCCTAGCCCCCAGGCCAGCGGTACCCCAGCACGCACAGACGGGGGTAGGTGTGCTCGCGGACCGCTTCGAGTTGATTTCCGCCCAGCAGGTACACTTCGGACGCGTCCTCGCGCAACCAAAAGCCCACGTGCCCTTTCCAGCTCGTCGGTTCGTCGCGCCACAACACAGCGATGCAGCCAGCCAATGGCGCATCTAGCGGCTCGCCCCAATCGAGCCAGCTTCGCGCCAGTGCAGAGCCAGTACCCTTGATCCCGCTCTGCGCCAACACCCAGTTCACAAACGACGAGCACCAAGAGGCTTTGTCGTCGTACCCCTGAATATTGGTGCCGGCGTGGTAGGCGCTGATGCGTGGGTTGCTCTCACCGGGCGGGAATGTGCGTACCCCAATCTCGGCTCGGGCCACGGTCAGCCAAGGCGCGGCTGTCTGAGGAGCATGGGGCGTCGTTGAAGTGGTCATGCGGCGGGTGGCGTGAGGAGTAGTCCCCATTTTATGAGGCGCAGCGCACCCCAAGGTCGACGGCTGGCGCCTTGAAATGAAGGCGTATCGCCCATAATTACGGGTTGTCCGGGCGACCGGCTCTGGCGCCAACCAGGCACCCTCCGTTTATTGAGACCACACCACACCTATGAGCAAGCAAACCCTCTCCTTCCAGGCCGAAGTGGCCCAGCTTCTGCACCTTGTTACCCACTCGCTGTATTCCAACAAGGAAATTTTTCTGCGCGAGCTGGTGTCCAACGCCTCTGACGCCTGCGACAAGCTGCGTTTTGAAGCCATCAACAACAGCGGCCTGTACGAAGACGCGCCCAACCTCGAAGTGCGGGTCAGTTTTGACAAAGACGCCAAGACCCTGACCATCACCGACAACGGCATCGGCATGAGCCAACAGGAGGCGATCGACCACCTGGGCACCATTGCCAAGAGCGGCACCAAAGACTTTGTCTCCAAACTCTCAGGCGACCAGAAGGCCGACTCGCAGCTGATCGGCCAGTTTGGCGTCGGTTTTTATTCGGGCTTCATCGTGGCCGACAAGATCACGGTCGATTCCCGCCGTGCCGGGCTGAGCACCGCTGAAGGGGTGCGCTGGATCAGCGGCGGCGCGGGCGACTTTGAGGTCGAGACTATCGATCGTGCGGCACGCGGCACCAGCGTGACGCTGCACCTGCGCGACGACGCGTTGGATTACACCAGTGCCTGGAAGGTCAAGGGCATCATCAGCAAGTACTCCGACCACATCAGCCTGCCGATTCTGATGGAAAAGGAAGAATGGAAAGACGGCGAGCTGATCAACCCCAGCGACGAAAACGGTGGCCGCCAGCCCGGCGGCATGGTCAAAACCGGCGACTGGGAGTCGGTGAACAAGGCGAACGCCATCTGGGCCCGCGCCAAAAAAGACATCACCCACGAGCAGTACGACGAGTTCTACAAGCAGCTCAGCCACGACTTCGAGGCCCCACTGGCCCATACCCACAACCGGGTCGAGGGCAGCACCGAATACACCCAGCTGCTGTACATCCCGTCCAAAGCGCCGATGGACCTGTACAACCGCGAAAAATCAGCGGGCATCAAGCTCTACGTCAAACGCGTCTTCATCATGGACGACGCCGAGGCGCTCATGCCCACCTACCTGCGCTTTGTTAAAGGCGTGGTCGATTCGGCCGATCTGCCGCTCAACGTCAGCCGCGAGTTGCTGCAGGAAAGCCGCGACGTGAAAGCCATCCGCGAAGGCTGCACCAAGCGCGTGCTGGGCATGCTCGAAGACCTGGCCCGCCATGACACGCTACCGGCTGCGGCCGATGGCGACGTCACCGATGTGCTGAGCGCCGAGGAAAAGGCGGCCGCCGAGGCCGCCGCTGGCAAGTACACCAAGTTTTACAACGAATTTGGTGCCGTACTCAAAGAAGGCCTGGGCGAAGACTTCGGCAACAAGGACCGGCTGGCCAAGTTGCTGCGCTTTGCGAGCAGCACCAGCGATACGGTGAGCGTTGGGCTGGCCAGCTACAAGGCCCGCATGAAAGAGGGCCAGGAAGCCATTTACTACATCACCGCCGACAGTCTGGCCGCCGCCAAGAACAGCCCGCAACTCGAGGTCTTCAAGAAAAAAGGCATTGAGGTGCTGCTGATGACCGACCGGGTGGACGAGTGGGCGCTGAACTACCTCAATGAGTTTGACGGCACGCCAATGCAAAGCGTGGCCAAGGGCGCGGTCGATCTGGGCAAGCTGCAGGACGAAGCCGAGAAAAAAGCGGCTGAAGAAGCGGCTGAAACCTTCAAGCCACTCCTGGCCAAACTGAAAGAGGCGCTGAAAGACAAGGCCGAAGACGTGCGCGTGACCACCCGGCTGGTGGACAGCCCGGCTTGCCTGGTGGTGCAGGATCACGGCATGAGCACCCAGCTGGCGCGCATGCTCAAGCAGGCCGGACAGAGCGCACCCGAGGTCAAGCCCGTGCTGGAAGTCAACGCCGAGCACCCACTGGTGAAAAAGCTCGACGGCTCGGTGCACTTCCACGACCTGGCGCACATCCTGTTCGACCAGGCGCTGCTGGCCGAGGGCGGCCTGCCGGCCGACCCGGCGGCTTACGTGAAACGGGTCAACGCACTGCTGGTGTGATGCCGTCCATCGGCACGCTCTGGGGTTTGCCGATGCCGAAGGGGTAAACACCGCAACCCAAGCGCTGGGAAATCGCACGCGCTGCCTCGTGCAGCGCTGCGATCAGAGATTGCTCTGCGTCGGCGTCAATATGGTGGGATGGAAACGCCAAACCCAGCGCGCCAACAATCTGCTGCGCCTCCCTGAACAGGGGCACGGACACCACACCCAGACCGGGCGACGTTTCGTTGCGCTGCACACAGTAGCCATCACGACGAGCTGCGATCACCAGCCGTTCCAAGGTGTCACGATCTCGCACGGTGTCGGGGGTGAGCGCCGGGACGGGCAAGCTGAGCAGGTGCCGGCTTCTCTCAGGATCGAGGTGGGCCATCAAAACGCGGCCGGCCGACGAGGCGCCAAATGGCACACTGCTGCCAGAGCGCCAACCGGTGTCCATGAACATCGGCCCCTCTAAACCGATCAGGTACAGCGTCTGCTCACCGTCGGGCACTGACAGCCGCACACTGTGACCGGTTCGGTTAAGCAGTTCACGCATCACCGGTGTGGCAGCCTGACACAGGCCATCGTACGTGGTGAAACGGGAGCCCAGCACATAGCAGCGCTGGCCGACCGAGTAGGTGCGAGCCACTGGGTCATGCACCACCAGACCACTGCCGACCAGGGCACTCAGGATTTTCGACACCTGGCTTTTGGCCAGTCCGCAGCGCGTTGCCAACTCGGTGACACTGAAATCGCGTTGGCTATTTTCAAACTCGAGCAGAATGCGCAAGCCTGTTCGCAAGGACTTCATGGGTTCGGTGGCACTGGCAGACAGGCCGGTTTCTGCCACCCGATCGCGGTGCAGGATGTTCATCGGGCCAATTCTGTCCGGGGCGTGGACAGCACCACGAGAACGTCCAAGGCCATCACACCCTGCCCCTGCGGGCGAACCAGCAGGGGGTTGAGGTCGACCTCAGCAATCCCGGGATCAGCAAAAAACTGCTGGGCGAGCCGGTGGATGACGGCGCAGGCTGCCTCGACATCCAACGGCGGCTGCCCACGCGCACCGCGCAAGATAGGCGCAATACGAAGGCTCTGCAGTGCGGCAGCAATTTCAGCTCGGCTCGCAGGCAGCGCCAAGAATCTCACATCATCAAGGATTTCGGCCCAAATACCCCCGGCGCCCACCATCAGCACACGGCCCAGTTCGGGGTCAACTGAGCAACCAACGATCAACTCAAAACCGCCGCTGAGCATGGGTTGAACCGAGTAAGCTGTAATTGCCGCCCCCGGCGCCAGCCTGCTGACCGATGCCTGCATGTCGCGCCAGGCGTCAGCCAATGCCCGCGGGTCGGTCAGGTGGAGTGCCACGCCGCCGACCTCGCTCTTGTGGGGGATGTCGGGAGACACCACCTTCAACACCACGGGATAGCCTTGGCGCGTGGCGAAGTCCAGGGCGGCATCTAACACGGTACACATGCATTCGGGCAACACTGGCACGCCCGTCTGGGCCAGGAAGTTTGCAACCGATGTGCTGGGGCCCGCCTGCTGCAGGGCGATTGACTCCACATTGGGCAGCGCCCTGACGGCTTGCCCACGCCGGCCCAAGGCTGCCACCACACGCTCGGCGGTTGGCAGCACCAGGGCTCCGGACTGCATCATGCTGCGACGTTCCGCCGCCAACATCGTGTCGGAGGAGGACAAAAATGTCAGCGCCAGACGCTTCTTCAGACGCGTGGCGTCGGCGGCCAGTTGCTCCAGCCAGGGCAGCAGGGCTTGATAGTCATGCGCCAGCCGGGTCAGCACCAGCAACAGGGTCCCGATGGCTGGATCACGCAACACCGACTCCGCACACTGAGCGTAGCCCTTTTCATCGGTGAACAGGGCGGTATCCACCGGGTTGGCGACGGTCATTTGCGGCGGCAGGATTGCCCGTAGCCCAGCCTGCGTCGCCTCACCAAAGGTTGGGATCGCCAACCCCACATCGGCAGCGGCATCAGAAATCAAAACCCCCAAGCCACCCGAAATTGTCAACACACCCAAGCCAGGGGCCGCATCCAGCGCCGGATGTCCAAACCGATCAACTGCCGCTACCACGTCCAGCAACTCATCCAGGTTATTCACAGTGACAAGGCCGGCCTGTGCCGCCACATCGCCCCAAACCTTCCAGGCACCGGCGAGTTTGCCCGTGTGCGAAACCGCCGCTGCGCGACCCTGCTGGGACCGTCCAGCCCGTAACACCACGATGATCTTGCCAGCCGCGCGTGCCCGCCGCGCCAAAGCCAGCAACTGCTCCCCATGCTGGAGGCCTTCCACATACAGCGCGATCAACTGCACTTGGTCGTCCTCAATAGCGTAAGACACCAATTCAAGAACGCCTATGTCCGCTTCATTACCAGTCGATACCCAATACGCCAGACCGAGCCCCAGGTCGTTAAAGCTCTGCAACAACGAGTTGCCCAGCGCACCTGATTGCGTGAAAAGAGCCACTTTGCCGGGCCGCGGTAAAGCATTTTTGAGCTCACTGGAAAACGTGGCGGTCACACCCAAAGTAGGGTTGAGCAAGCCCACGCAATTCGGGCCCACCAGCCGGATGCCATACGTCTGGCAGATGGCTGTGAGCTCTTGCTGCGCAGCCGGCGCACCTGCCTCGGCAAAGCCGCCAGCGATGGAGATCGCATTGGCCACGCCTTGCAAGGCGCAGGCTTCCAAGGCTTGGGCGACGCCCGAGGCCGGGAGCAGGATCAGCGCCAGATCAATGTTGCGCGGCAGGTCTTGGATGGTCGCACTGCAGGGTACGCCGTCGATTTGCGCGTGCTTGGGATTCACGGGGTACACCCGGCCCTGATAGCCATAGCGCCGCAGATAGGCCAGCGGTCGTCCGGCCAACTTGCCTGCATCCGGCGAGGCCCCCACCACCGCGATACTGGTCGGTCTGAGCAAACGCGCGAAATCGGTCATGCGGTCACCAAGACAAGCACAGCATCAGCGGCAGGGCAATTCGGCCACTGCCGAGCCCTTGATCGTCAATTGGCCTAGTTGGTTCTCACCCCACAGCTCGATATCCACCAATCCGACCCCGTCGACCATGCGTTTGGCAGTGACCCGAGCTTTGAAATAATTGCAGTCGCCAAAAATGACTGGCATCTTCAGGCGGGCGCTAACGTTTCGCACAAACCCGCCGTCGCCGATCCAGTTGGTTACCACCGTGGTCAGCATGCCACAACGCTGTGGCCCGTTGTCGTAAGGCCCAGGCATGCCCAGATCGACGGTGGCGACTTTGGCGTCCTGGTGGCCAATGCTGGGCAGCACCACCGCACCGTAGTAGCTCTTGTCGTAGTTGTTGGGCAGCTTTTCAGGGCTGTGGTTGGCCCAGTTCTTGTATTTCCAGCGCAGCTTGGTTGACTTGTAGCCAGAGGTGCCGACCGCGCCGCAATAGTAGGT
>CAXNFT010000114.1:0-7712 GCA_964201255.1 Rhodoferax sp. | reverse complement strand
CGTGGTGCTGTTGTTCCCCAAGGGGTCGCTGGGTTTCAACCCGGCTTGGGCGCCGGGCCGGCCGATCCGGCTGGGCGAGGGCATGGCTGATACGCTTCATTAAACCAACATCACGCACAAGGAGTCCGGCCATGGCCTACCAACACATCTTGGTCAGTACCGAGGGTGGCATCACCACCGTCACCCTGAACCGCCCCGACAAGCGCAATGCCCTGAGCCTGCCGCTGATGCTGGAGCTCACCGAGGCGCTGCAAGCCGTGGGGCGCAGCACCGCGCGTGGCGTGATCCTGGCCGCCAACGGCCCGGTGTTCAGCGCTGGCCATAACTTTGGCGACATGGCCGGCGCCAGCCTGGCGCAGGCGCGCGAGCTGTTTGCCGTCTGCACCCGCATGATGGACACCCTGCAGGCCCTGCCGCAACCGGTGATCGCCCGGGTGCACGCGCTGGCCACAGCGGCCGGTTGCCAACTGGTGGCCACTTGTGACCTGGCCATTGCTGCGGACACCGCTGGCTTTGCCATTCCCGGTGGCAAGGCCGGGCTGTTTTGCCACACCCCGCTGGTGGCCGTGGCGCGCAACATTGGCCGCAAGCGCGCGCTGGAAATGGCCATGACCGGCGACGCCATTGACGCCGTCACCGCCGCTGACTGGGGGCTGATCAACCGCGCGGTGCCCGCTGCAGAGTTGGAGGCCGCCACGCTTGATCTGATCAGCCGCGCCACCCGCGGCAGCACCGAGTCCAAGGCCATGGGCAAGCAGGGCTACTACCGCCAGATGGAACTGGCGCAGCCGCAAGCCTATGCACTGGCCAGCGAAATCATGGCCGCCGGCGCACTGACGGCGGATGGGCAGGAAGGCATTGCCGCCTTTTTGGAGAAACGGCCAGCGCAGTACCGCTGAGGTCCGGCTGACCGGTCTTACAGTAGCAGCAAGTTGTCAGCGGTCGCGCCGACAACCGTGCTCAGCGCCACGCGGTGGTCCAGCGTGGCCAGGCAACCCTGGTGGGCGACGGCCAGTGCCAGCAAATAGACGTCGGTGATTTGGTTGTGGCCTAGCACGCGGGTCCAATTGACAAGTCCGTCAGTCCGCAAGGAAAGCGCGTCTGGCCAGAACGCATGGTCAAGTTCTGCGCTAATGGCCTGAAGTTTGTTGCACACGGTGGCCATGCCAACCGGCCCGTAGCGGCTGTAGGCGGGCAGGTTGAGAACCCGGATCACACCGTTTTCAACCAGTGGACAGCTGGCAATCTGCACCTGGGGCTGACTCACCAGCGCGAGGGCCTGCGCATGGTGGACGTGCGCCTCGTCCAGCAACGCGACCCAGACATTGACATCGAGCAAGTAGCGCACGGGTCAGATGCCCTCTTGGTCCAGCAGATCGCGAACATGCTCGGTCGTGATGATTTCATCGCGTGCCGGGAGCAGTGCGTACTTGCTCTTCACGGGCGTCGCCTGGAGCAGAGGCGCGCCTCTGCTGCGAATGCCATCGCGAGCCAGCCGCGAAATGGCTTCTCCAATTGAAATGCGTTGCCGTTGCGCCTCTGAGCGTGCGAAGGCAAAAATATCGTCGTCTAAGGCTAATGTGGTTCTCATAGACGCACGATAGCATCAAAACATCAATTTAGCATCAAAAATAACATTAAATTCCCCGTAGCGGCGCTCCGGTATCACTTGACGCGGCCAGCGCTTAGAGTCAATAATGAGTCATTAGCGAATCACTGTTTCTCTAATGAAACAAAAATACATCGATGGACCTAAAGGCCTTGTATGACAACCGGCGCTGACGCAGAAACCTCCTGGCACGAGGTCGCGACCCTGGCCCAACTGGACCCTGATTTCCCGATTGGCGTTGAGGTGGAGGGCCAAAGGATTGGCCTGTTTCTGCTGGGCGATGCCGTACACGCCATTGAGGACGTCTGCCCCCACGCCTACGCGCTGCTGTCGCAGGGTTTTCAGGAAGACGGCGTCATCGAATGCCCGCTTCACGCGGCGCGCTTTGACATTGCCAGCGGCAAATGCCTGACCGAGATCGGCCAGCGCGACCTGCTTTGCTTCCCGGTACGGGTGCAGCAGGGTCGCGTCCAGCTGCAGCTTCAGCGGCAAGCCAAGGACAGCGCGTGAGCAAGCCGGCCATTGAGTTCAGCGGCGTGTCCAAGCGCTTTGCGGCGCGCGGTCGCTCCAGCGAGGTGTTGGCGGTCACCGATGTCAGTTTTGCCGTGCAGCCGGGCGAGGTGGTCTCCATCATCGGACCCTCGGGCTGCGGCAAGAGCACACTGCTCAACATGGGCTCTGGGCTGGCCAAGCCCAGTGCCGGCGCAGTGCGTGTGGATGGCGAGCTGGTGACTGGGCCCAACGCCCACGTTGCCTTTATGCTGCAAAAAGACCTGCTGATGCCTTGGCGCACCATTTTACAAAACATCGAGTTTGGCCTGGAACTGCGCGGGGTGGCCACGGCCGAGCGGGCCCGCGTATCCGCACAGCTGCTGCAGCAGTGCCACCTGGACGGTTTTGGCAAGCACTACCCCCATCAACTCTCTGGCGGTATGCGTCAGCGTGCGGCTCTGGCGCGCACCCTGGCCGTGAACCCGCTGGTGCTGCTGATGGACGAGCCCTTCTCAGCACTTGACGCCCAGACCAAGATGATCTTGCAGCAGGACCTGGCGCAAACTGTGGCACGGCAGGGCAAAACGGTGCTGTTCATCACCCATGACCTGGCCGAAGCGGTGGCGCTGTCGGACCGCATCCTGGTGATGAGCGAGCGGCCAGGGACCATCGTCGAGCAGATCACGGTGAACCTGCCGGAGCGGCACAACCCGATGAAACGTCGCAAGCAGGATGAGCTTGGCCGCCTGGTGGCCCAGTTGATGGACCTGCTCAAGCTCGACGCCAGCACCGACGTGCATTGAATGCAGCCCAGATTTCGCCCCTTTTTTCTGTCCACACGCTTTTAACCCCGGAGAACACTATGTCATCCCTAACACTATCCGTGACGCGCCGCGCCTGCCTGACCATCTTTAGCCTGGCCGCCTTGCTTGCCCCCATGGCGGCGCAAGCGCAACTGCAAAAAGTGACATATTTGTTGCCCTCCAGCAGCACGCTGCCGGCTTTCGGCCCTTGGGTGCTGGCACAGGCCAAGGGCTACTATGCAGCAGAGGGGCTAGAGGTAGAGTTTCTCTCGGGCCGCGGAGGCGTGGATGTGGCGAAGCAAGTTGGCGCCGGTAATGCCGTGATCGGCGGCGCGATTGGCGACACCTCAATTATTGCGCGAGCCCAGGGTATTCCGGTGAAGGCGGTCGCGGTGCTGGGCTCTGGCTCGCTGATGCAGCTGGTCAGCCACAAGGACGAGCGCATTGACAGCCCGCGCGAACTGCGCGGCAAAACGGTCACCGTGCTGGCCTACACCGACACAGGTTACTACGCCTTGCTGGGCATGCTGGCAAAAGTGGGCCTGACCAAAAACGATGTCAATATCCAGGCCGCCGGCCCGGCTGGCGTGTGGCAACAATTCGCTGGTAAAAAGGCCAGCGCAATGGCTGGCGTGCCCGACTGGACGGTCAGCGCCATGGAGGCTGGCGCCCAGGTCAACATACAACCTGCCGACACCTACTTCAAAAGTATGGCCCAGGCCATCCTCGCCTCGGATGAGACGATTCAGAAAAATCCGCAGTTGATCCAAAAATTGGTTCGCGCCACGCTAAAGGGCATGAGAGACATCATGGCCGACCCCAAAGCTGCCGCTGTGGCCTATGTCAACCATGTGCCTACACACAAGGGCAAAGAGGCGTCGATCCAAAAGGTGTTCGAGATGTACAACGAGTACGTCTATGAAGGCCAGAAAGTGCCCGGCCTGATGGACGAGGCCCGCCTGAGCGAACTGCAAAAGTTCTATGTGGCCAACGGCATCGTGCCCAAAGAAGCTGCGCTCAGCGATTTGTTCACCAACCAGTTCGTGCTGGGCAAGTGAGCCGGCCTGAGCCGACAACGCCATGAGCCCGCAGAACGAAGGCCTTGTCACCACCGGCTGGAGCCTGGCCGTGTTGGCGCTGTTCCTGTTGGCCTGGCAATTTATGCCCGGGCTGGTCGGGGTGCCTGAGTTCGTCCTTCCGCCGCCCACTCGGGTGGGCGCGGAGGCGGTGCGCATCTGGCAGACCGAACGCCTGCTCTGGCACGCTGGCATCACGGCGCTGGAGGTGGTGATCGGCTTTGCCCTGGGCGCTCTGCTGGGCGCCATCATTGGCTATGCCTTGGGGCTGTGGCCGCGGGTTGAGGCGGTTCTGTCGCCCTACCTGCTGGCGCTGCAAATTGCGCCCAAGGTGGCCTTTGCGCCCCTGTTTGTGATGTGGTTGGGCTACACCATCTACCCCAAGATCCTGGTGGCGGTGCTGATTGTTTTTTTTCCGGTGCTGATCAATGTGCTGTCAGCCATGCGCACGGTGGACGCCGACATGGTCAACCTGGCCCGCTCGTTCTCGGCCACGCGCTGGCAGGTGTTCCGCAACATTGAATACCCTACCACCTTGCCGGCCCTATTCTCTGGCCTGCGGATTGCCAGCACGTTGGCGGTGATCGGCGTGGTGGTCGGCGAGCTGGTGGGCGGCAACATGGGCCTCGGCTATATGCTGGTGTTTTTTGAGGGGCAGGGCAACACCGCCGCCGTGTTTGTGGTCATCGGCGCGCTGACCGTGATTGGCATAGCGGCCTATTACGCCGTGGTACTTGCTGAGCGCCGCGTCTTGCACTACCTGCCTGGTCCCGACAGCCGTTCGGCTTGAGCCCGATGCACGCGTCCCCGAACCCTGAGATCCATCTGGCCGGCCGGCGCGTGCTGGTCACCGGCGGCGCGCGTGGCCTAGGCGAAGCCTTTGCCCGTGCCCTGCTGGCAGCGGGCGCCCGCGTGGTCATCAGCGACATGCTGCACGACCGTGGCGCCGCGCTGGCCGCGGAGCTTGGCCCTGATCTGCACTACCTGCCCATGGACCTGTCCGACCCGGCGGCTATCAGCGCCGGGGTGGATGCTGCAGCTCATTGGTTGGGCGGCCTCGACGGCCTGGTCAATAACGGCGCCATTACCAACAGCGGCGGCAAAGACATGGCTGACCTGAGCGTTGCCACCTGGGACCAGGTGATGGCCGTCAATGTGCGCGGCACCTGGCTGGCCACCGTGGCGGCGCAGCCGCACCTAGCCGCCAGCGGCAGCGGCCGGGTGGTCAACATCGCCTCTGACACCGCGCTGTGGGGTGCCCCGCGCCTGATGGCCTATGTGGCCAGCAAGGGCGCGGTGATGGCCATGACCCGCAGCATGGCGCGGGAACTCGGTCCCCAGGGCATCACCGTCAATGCGGTGGCCCCGGGCCTGACCTTGGGCGAATCCACCGAGTACGTGCCGCAAGCGCGTCACGAGCACTACCGAAATGGCCGCGCCATTGAACGTGCGCAGCAGGCCGATGACATCACCCCTGCCGTGCTGTTTTTACTCTCAAAAGGCAGCGGCTACATCACCGGCCAGGTGTTGCCGGTGAATGGCGGCTTTGTCATGTCCTGAACCCTGAACCCTGAACCTAAACCATGAACCTATCCACCCCCGCCGCCAACCAGCCCGTCTTCAATGAGCGCGGACTGATGGACGCCACCATCCCTTCGGAAGCCGATATCCAGCGCAGCATGCTGCAGCCTGCCGGTCAGGACTTTGCCGCCTGGCTGGAGAGCCGGGTCGCCCGCTTTGCATCCCGCCGCTACGACTGGGATGCGCTCAAGTTCCAGGCCGACTTTGACCCGCGCTACCGCCGCGCCCAGATGCGCTATGTGGGCACAGGCGGCACCGGTGTGACCAGCGACAACAACACCGTGGCCTCGGCCCACTTCACCTTCTCCACCATGGTGATTCCGGCCGGGCATATTGGCCCCTCGCACATCCACTACGACGTGGAAGAGGTGTTTTTTGTGATGCGCGGGCGCATGAAGATCGTCTGCGAAAAAGACGGTCAGCGCTGGGAGGCCCTGCTCAACGAGCGCGACTTGATCTCGGTGCCGCCCGGGGTCTACCGCGAAGAAACTAACATCGGCGACGAAGACGCCCTGATGTGCGTGATGCTGGGCACGCCCAAGCCCATCACCCCCACCTACCCGCCCGGCAGCGACCTGGCCCGCATCAAGCGCGAGCTGGGGCGTTGAAGCCCGCATGGATTCCCAGGCTCCGATCGTCATTCCCGTGAACGGAGGAACTCAGCCCCCGCCCGTCATTCCCGCGAACGCGGGAATCCAGTCTGTCATGGATCCCCGGGCGTGGCCGGGGATGACGGGTGGCAGGCTGCCCGATGCCCAGCGTATCGACACGCCGCTGGGTGCCATCGGCTACCGGCAAGCCGGGGTGCTGGCCAGCACACGCCTGGTGCTGTTGCACGGCATCGGCTCTGGCTCGGCCAGTTGGGCCGCGCAACTGGCGGCGGTCAAGCCGCACCAACCGGGCCTCCTCGCCTGGGATGCGCCGGGTTATGGCGAGAGCGACGGCCTTAACCTGGCTGACGCGGCCTGGCCCACGGCCACGCACTACGCCGAGCGGCTCTGGGCCTGGCTGGATGCGCTAGGGCTGACACAGCCGCTGACGCTGGTCGGCCATTCCCTGGGCGCGCTGATGGCGGCGCGTGCCGCCGTGCTGCAACCGCAGCGGGTGGCGGCGTTGGTGTTGCTGGCGCCGGCCCAGGGTCATGCCCGTCTGGAGCCGGCGCAGCGCGAACGGCTGCTGCACGACCGACTGGCCGCCCTGGCTAATCTGGGGCCCGCCGGCATGGCGCAGCAACGCGGCACCGCCATGCTCACGCCCGATGCGCCTGCTGAGCTGGTGGCGATGGTGCAGGCGGTGATGGCCCAAATCCAGCCCCTGGGCTACACCCATGCTGCGCGCATGTTGTCTGGCGGCGACCTGCTGGCCGACCTGGCGCAGCTGCGCTGCCCGGTGAAGGTGGCCAGCGGCAGCGCCGACCGCATCACGCCGCCGGCGGGCTGCCAGCAGGTGGCGGCCGCGGCCGGTGTGGCCTGGGCTGACCTGGGCCCCGTCGGCCATGCCTGCCCCTTGCAGGCCGGCCCGGCCGTCAATGCCCTGCTGGGTCTGCCGGACTTGGGGGCCACATGAGCAGCGCCGGGCCGTCCCAAGCTGCGAAGGCCCCCTCGAGGGGCAGCGACGTACACGCAGTGACGAGCGTGGGGGTCACATGACCATGACCAGTGCTTCGGATGAGCGCTACACGGTCCCGGCCTTGCTGCGCGGCTTGGAACTGCTTGGCTGCTTCAGCCGGCAAACGCCCACACTCAGCGGCGCCGATCTGGCCCGCCAGCTAGATGTGCCACGGGCCTCAGTGTTTCGCATGCTGCATACCCTGGAGCAGGCGGGCTTTGTTGAGCGTGTGGGTGACAGCAGCCAATACCGGCTCGGTCTGGGCGTGCTGCGCTTGGGCTTTGAATACCTGGCGTCGATGGAGCTCACCGAACACGGCCGCCCGGTGATCGAGAAGCTGCGCGACCAGACGGGTTACTCTGCGCATCTGGTGGTGCGCGACGGGCGCGAAGTCGTGTTTGTGGCCAAGGCCGCCGGGCGCAGCGCCATGTTTCAGTCGATCCAGGTGGGGGCTCGCTTGCCGGCCCATGCCACGGTGTTGGGGCGCCTGTTGTTGGCGGATCTCAGCCTGGCGGATTTGAGCGCGCTGTACCCAGAGGCCGC
>CAXNFT010000113.1:0-7736 GCA_964201255.1 Rhodoferax sp. | reverse complement strand
AGGCGAAAAAACGACCCCTCCCACACCGTGACCACGTCGTAGGTGGCGTCGGAGCGCAAAAAGCCCCAGTCGGTCATCGGGATACTGGCCTGGCTGATCGGCAGGTACTGGCCTCGTACGTAGGCGACGCCGCTGGAAAAATCGGGTGTGGTCACAGTTGGCCTGCGCTGAGTGGACTTGAGCTGGATTATGCAATGTCACCCCGCGCCGGCACATCGACCAGTTCAGCAACCGGCCGCGTCGCGCTAAAGCATCTGGTCGCGCGCGTCAAAGTACTTGCGCGCGTAAGCCACCAATTGGCCGTCGCTGGGATGGTCTACGGTTTCGACGCCGATCACCTTGGCCACAACTTCAAGGCATCTTCAGAGGCTAAAGGAAGTGTTAGTCAAAGTGAAAACCTATACCTCATCCATAAATTAACCTAGCAGCGGGCGCAGAGGCACAGGCATCAAAAGAGCCATTCTCATGCCTTAGTTACCTAATAACACGCCCTCCCTTGTACGTGCTGCCATCTGGCATGGGCACATTCACCACAATGGACAGGTTGCCAACCAGATCTGTTGGTGGCGTGCCCGTCAGCGCTCCTGTGGCCGCGTCAAAACTCATCCAGCTGGGCAGCGGCTTGCCGTCGGGCATGGCTGCCAACACTTTGGAGCTGGCAGGCAGCCAGCCTGGTATCGGAATCTGGGTGCGGTTGATGCCGTCGGCACTCACCTTGGCGCGCAGCATCAAATTGCCGCCCGCGATGGTCGTTTGCGCTGCAGTGCCAGACTTGACTGAGCTCCCACCTGCGGCATCGATCGCCGTCTTGGCCAACGTACTGTTGGACTCCAGCGTCAGGGCACGAAGCCCATGTCTGGGTTGGTCCTTGGCCTCAGCGTTTTTGAAGGCCGGGACTTCCTTTTTATCGTCAGCTATCGCAGCAGGGTCAGACGCTGCACCGTCGGCAGCAGCATCGCCCGCTTTTGCGCCTTTAACTGTATCGGTGGGCACAGCCGCATCAGTCTTGGCGGCCGCTTTCGCATCTGCCGCGTCATTCTTGTCTGCAGACGATTCGGCTGCTGCACCCGCTGGAGCCGACGCCAAAGACCGTGCTGGTGCGCACTTACAGTCCTGCCGATGGTGCCCCCCGGAGTGGCGTAAGTTCTCGGTCCGGACGGGCTGGGGTAAACGGTATCCGGCGTGCCACGGCGGACAACCGATGCGGTGGATTATTGCAGAGCGCTTGGTGGCCTTCGAGCCGCATGCAGCGTTAGCCCAGACACCGTTCGCCGCTCTCCTCGTGCATCACGGTATGCGAGTCATGGTCAAAAAGTTTGAAGGATTGAAATAAAAAAATGGCGGGGAAGCCCGAATTGCTCGCTTTACTTATTCAGGTTACTTAGCCCATGTTTTTGGCGGGTTGCGGATCCAAACCGCTGCCGCAATCTCGTCAAGCGAGGTGTCACATACACTCGGCAGTGAATTCAGCCAACCTTTAAACCAGGGGGCTGGCTTTGACCCGCAAACAGTGTTTCCGCGCGGAACCCCAACCCAGGCAGCTGAACGGGAGACGCGCCCTCTGCATACCAACTTTCTAAACTGCCATTGGCTAAGCTCTCTTGCGTGGCTTGAGCCAGGTCTCGCACCTTGGCGGCTGGCACGTTGGCCGCATTGAGCCGCTGCTCGAGCTCATTGCCATCATGTTCCAGCAAAGCAGTAGCCAAGACCTCTCGCAATTGATCAGCGTGTGTCTCGCCAACGAATCCCCGGCTCTGGCCCGCGAGTAATGGAAGAACCGCGACCTCGATATTGAGCACTCGCGCCAGTACAGTCAATTGCTGCGGTGTGTTGGCCCCTAGGGCGATCCACCCGTCCTTACAAGGGAGAGTGAGTGCGCCAGGACTCCCTGTGAAACCCACATTACCCTTTCTGGATGGGGCCTCGCCGTTTTCCATCGCCATGACAGTCATGGGGTACATGAGTTGAAAGGCCGCGCCAAGCATAGATGCGTCAATAGACTCACCCTCTCCCGTGAGGTCGCGCCGACGAATGGCGGCAATGATTGCCAATGCTGCCAGCATGCCAGTCGCACAATCAATAACTGGGAAGCCGACCTTGATAGGTTCATCACCCGGCAGGCCCGACATCATGGCCATACCCGAGGCGGCCTGGATCACATGATCATAAGCTGGCCTTTTTGACCAAGGTCCTTCTTGACCGTAGGCACTGATGCTGCAATGGATCATGCTGGGCTTGAGGGATCGCACCTGCTTTTGGCCGAAGCCAAACTTCTCCATTACACCCGGCCGCATGTTGTCCACCATGACATCGCTGCTTGCGAAAAGATCCCATGCTTGCGCACGGCCCTGCTCTGTTGACAGATCAAGCGCCAAAATTTCCTTGCCATGATTAAAAGCTTGAAAGCTCTTGGGTTTGCCGCGCAATGAATCTCCCCGGGCAGAATTTTCAATCTTAATCACTCTGGCACCCAGCGTTGCAAGGTAATAGGTGGCAAACGGGCCAGCCATGACGTGCGAGAAATCCAGCACAGTCACACCATGGAGAGCAGCGGTATTCGAGGGCATAGGCCCACCGAGTAGTTCATTCGAGGACGTCATTCAAGGGGTCGTCCTAGGCAAGGGCAGACGCAATGCAGCTGGATCGACATTAGCGGCCTTTTTCATTTGATTGATGCGTTCTCGATTCGCCACTTGCGACGGGTCTTCCCCCTCTGGGGTAAATATCTGGCGCGTCAAGAAACGCATGCCGTCACGAAATCGTGGGGGGACTGTGCTCCCCCAGTGATCACCACCCCGAACGAGTCGGTATTCATGATCAATGCCGTGGTCCCAAAGAACGCGGTGAAGAAACTCCACACCGTCGAAGGTATTGAGGATGTCTCGGTCACCTACATCCAGGTAAATCTGCAGACCCGATGCTTTGATACGGGCGGCGTTGGTCACCGCAAGATTGGCTGGGTTGTTCGCCGCCCAGAAGGTCTTATCAATCGGCTTACCGAAATAGGACTCCATCAACGCAAGGGGTCGGAAGAAGTTGTTGCGAACGTTGATGGCTCCATAGTCAAAAGCCGGCTCGATTGCCGACTCTAGCGCTGCTACCCCTCCAAATTGCTCGGGGTACTTGAATGCAAGACGTAAACCACCAAGCCCGCCCATCGAGTGACCAATGAGCGTTAACTTGCGGGCGTCTTTGCTTACCTTGAATGTGCTGCGCAGGTGCGGCAACAGTTCCTGCATCAAGAAGGTTTCCCACCGCTGGGTACCGTCTTTCCAATCCAGCCAAAAAGAGCGCCCCGAATTGACGATCACGACAACACATGGCGCAAGGTCGCCCGTACTCCAAGCCGCCTCTACGGTGCCCTGAAAAAATGAAAATCCCGCGATGCCGTCGCCACCATGCAGCGCGAGCAACAGTGGAAGTCCCTCGGCCGTGTCGTAACCAGCGGGGAGCATGGCTGTGTAGTTGACCGGCGAAGGTACCAAACCGGAGGCCAGTTGCGCTTTGACTTCGCGACTGGAAGTCGATGTATTGGCTGCTTGAGCTACACCAGTACCAGGCACCGTAAAGAGTCCAGCAAGTGCCACTGTGGAAATTGCCTCTCGGCGTGTTTGCTTCATGAATGTCTCCTTAACGAATGGTGGTTTCACTGCTCGGCTTTGACACCGGTTTCCTCAATGTATTTTTTCCAGCTGCCAATCTCGCGGTTAACAAAACGTTTAGCGCCAGTCAAGTCCATAACTAACGGGGTGCTGCCCGCCTTGCTTCGCAACTGGGCCATCTCCGCCCCGTCGGAAATCTTGTTGATCGCGGCGTTCAACTTTTCGGCCACTGGCAACGGGATACCTGCCGGCGCGAAGACTGCAGTCCAGGCGGTGAATTCAAAGTCTTTCATGCCTTGCTCCGCAAAGGTCGACACCTCAGGGGCAACCGGGTTCCTCTTTTCCCCCGCGCTGGCCAAGCTGCGGACCTTTTTGCTGGCCACCAGGGCCTGGGCTGCAGTGGAATCTGAGAAAGCGAAGGCCAGTTGGCCGCCTGCCAGATCCGTCAAAGACTGGGAATTAGATTTGTACGGTACAGTGACGACATCGATACCGGCACGCCGCTTGAAAAACTCGCAGGCAACTTGCGTGACCGCGTTTCCACTCCCGCAGCTCAATTTGCCCGGGTTCTTCTTCGCCTCTGCAATCAGGTCTTGAGCGTTCTTCCAAGGCTGCCCGGTGTTTATATACATAGACACATCACTGGCACCTAAACCCGCCACGATATCAAATGACGTTGGCTCGTAACCGAGCTTGCCGGGGTAAAAGGCGTAGTTGACGGCGTTGGTCGTTGCACTCCCTAACAGCAATGTATATCCGTCGGGTTTGGCGCGGGCCACGGCCTGCGCGCCGAGCGCACCATTGGCACCTGGTTTATTCTCAATGATCAAAGTAGCCTTCATCGAATCGTTCAGCCCTTTGGCAATGATTCGCGCCACGATGTCCGACCCACTACCCGGCGTGAATGGAACCACTAGCGTGATGGGCTTGTCTGGATAGCTCGTCTGAGCGTGTACCGACATGGGAAGGCTTAAAGCGCAAAGTGCCATCATCACGTATGCGCGGGTGGGTAAGGACAGGCATTTCATTTCAGCTCCTAGCGATTAGCAGACCACACTGTTCACGGCGAGCCGTGGATCGAGTCTTAGGATAGGAGAGGTGCCGCCTTTAAATTGTCAATGATGTTACTTTTAGCCAGATTGACTGGCGCCTATTCAACCTCGTTATCAGCGATGACCTGTCGCAGCGCCTCCAGGTCAATCATCTCGATACGACCGTACTTCAGTTGTAGCGCCTTGCGCTGCTCAAGTTGATGCAATAAGGCGTGTGTTCTTTGGCGGGAAAGGCCCAGCAGAGTAGCCAAATGGGCCTGTGTGAGCGCCAATTCGAGCCCAGAACCAACCTGAGTCGCGAGGTCTGGCTTTCGGTTTTGAAGTACGTGAACGAGTAACCGATGCGCCAGCCTGGCAAGACCCGAATGCAGGTTGCTGAAAGTGAGTTCTTCCAACGCACCACGTAGGCGTGTGGAAATAATTGCGATGACAGCGTCTTTGAGTTCCGGGCATTCCTCCGTTGTCAAAAGCCATTCGTGCTTTGCCACGGTCAGCACCTGGCAATGGGTCCGGGCGACCATGCTGCTACTGTGCGGATCAGGGTGATAGATGTGAAGGAAGCTATAACCCTGCCCTGGCCCCAGTATGTTGATCACCAATTCTTTGCCTGATGGGCGAAGGACGGTCACATCCGCCTCACCTTGCAAAATAATGTGAAGACCCTTAGCCACGGATCCCTGCCTAACGATGATGGCTTGCGGTTCGTAGTTGACGATCCGCCCTCGGGACAAGAGCAGGCCCGCAGTCTGTTCGCTGAACGTACCAGGCCAGACCAAGCGCATCACTTTCATCAAGTCTTGGATTCTCAATGCGTCCATGCTTCACGATTTCCTGATTTTATTTACCCATTGAGTTGCTGGTAAACCTACCTGAAACTGCTCCTGTTTGACGTAGCGCTTAGCCGTTCCATTATGCAGCTTTCATTAGCTGTGCCGCGTGCCAGCGTTTCTCAAACTGCATCTGACTGACGTAACCCAGCGTGGAGTGAAGGCGCCGGTGGTTGTAAAACGTCAGCCAGTCAATCACCTCATCCATCGCCTGCCTGCGGGTTGCAAACCTTTGTCCTTCCAGGCGGCCGACCTTCAAGCGACGCCACAGGCTGTATGTGGGAGCGTTGTGGCACAACCCCAAGGCAGCCCAGCAGTTGCCCTTGCGGCTCATAGAGCTCTTTATCTTGTAGCCCACCAGCGTGCCCTGGAACACATGCCCACAGTATTAGGCTACCAAGATCTGAATGGAATGTTTGGCCTGGCGTGGGGTTGCGCCGGAACCATGCCATCTTCAGGGCATCCGTGACTAGGCTACTTTGCATGTGAGGCTGCATGCTCCAACCCACCAACTTCCGGCTGAGCAGGTCAATCACTGCTGCCAAGTACAACCAGCCCTCGTCGGTGGCGATGTAGGTGATGTCGCCTGTCCAGATTTGATTGGGCGCAGTCGGGGTGAAGTTGCGCTGCACCAGGTCTGGGGCAATGGGTAAATTGTGCTTGCTATCTCCACCCTGACAGGTGGTCCGCCAGGCTAAAGCATCTGGTCGCGCGCGTGAAAGTACTTGCGTGCGTAAGCCACCAATTGGCCGTCGCTGGGATGGTCTACGGTTTCGACGCCGATCACCTTGGCCGCCATGTCATGGTGATGGGCATGGATGTGCTTGATCAGCTGCAACTTGGCCTGCGCCGGCCCCACCACCAAAATTTCTTCAGCGCCGGTCAGGGCCGCGGCGACACGGTGGTAGTAATCGGCCTCTTCTGGGGCGCGCCCGCTGCCGGGTTTGCCCGCCAAGGCATGCAGTTTCTGGTGGGGTTGCTTAGGGTGGACGATGGACTTTTCGACATCGTCACGGCTGATGTGCATGACATGGGCTTCAGAGTGGTCGATCCAGACGACCGCGTGGTAATGAGACAAATCAAGCTCCCGGTGGGTGTTGTTCGGGCTGCTGTCAGAGCAGCCCGGGCCATCATGCGCCAGCCCAGGGGCAACAGCTGGCTGCATCGGGCATGGCAACGTCATTTGGCAGGGTGAATTGCCGATAATCTGACTTACATCAACTTCCGGGCTGCTGACGTGACGCCTCTTGAATTGCTCAGCCATTACGACAGCGGCCTTCCCTGGCCGGTAGCGCCCAGCAGCGCAGCTGGTTTTGACGTCCGCGCGGCCTACCAACAGGCACTGGCCGTGCGGGCGCTGCGCCTGGCGCGCGGTGAGCAGCCGCGCGGCTTCAAGATCGGTTTCACCAACCGCAGCATCTGGGCCCGCTACCAAGTGTTTGCGCCAATCTGGGGCACGGTCTATGACAGCACGCTGCGCGTTTGTGACGGGCAAACCGCGCTGGCACTGACCGGCACCTGCCAGCCCCGCATTGAGCCGGAGGTGGTGTTTGGCATGCGCGCCACCCCGGCCCCTGGCGCCACGTTGGACGCGCTGTTTGCCGCCATCGACTGGGTGGCCCCCGGCTTTGAAATTGTGCAATCACACCTGCCGGACTGGAAGTTCCAGGCGGCTGACACGGTGGCCGACGGCAGCCTGCATGCCCGCCTGCTGGTCGGGCCGCGCCTCGCCGTACAGAGCATCGCGTCGACGGCTGGGCAACTGGAGGCCCTGCTGGCCGCCTGCCAGGTCACGCTCCTGAAAAACGGCAGCCCGGTCGACACGGGCTTCGGCGCCAATGTGCTCGACAACCCGCTGCGCGCTCTGCACCACTTTTTAGGTGAACTACGGCAATGCCCCGGTGCGCCGGACCTTATGCCTGGCGACGTGGTCACTACCGGCACCTGGACCGACGCCTGGCCCGTAGCGGCAGGCGAGCAGTGGCAGGCCGCCTTTGGCACGCCCCTGCCCGAGTTGCGCGTGGACTTTACCAGCGCTTAGCGGACTCTTTGGCCTGACCGGGCTACCCGACCAGCGCCACCGATTTCACCTGCGCCCAAACCTGTTGGCCTGGGGCCAGGCCCAGGGCGTTCACGGCGCGAGCCGTGAGGCGGGCCAGCAGCACGGCATCGCCGCATTGCAGACGCACCAGGGCCTGCGCGGGGTAAGTGTCTGGCTCAACGGCCTGCACCACACAGGCCAGCAGGTTCTGGAT
>CAXNFT010000112.1:0-7805 GCA_964201255.1 Rhodoferax sp. | reverse complement strand
GAACCGCTGTTGGCCCAGGCTGCCTACGAAGAAATAGCCAGCGCGCCCTATGCTGTGCTACGGGCGGTTGCCCCAAGGCTCAACGCGGCGCAATTGCTCCATTGGCTCGACACGCCCGCTCTGACCGCCCGGCGCCCCTTGTATGCCCTTTTGCTTGGATTTGCCGGCAACCAAGCCAACGCCGAGTCGTTGCAGCAGCGCATGGCGGGGCTGCGCAGCACAGGTGATGGGCCCACTCTATCGGCCATGATCGCCGCTTGGCTGGAACTTCGGGGCCCGGAGGGGGTAGCCTGGGTGGAGCGCCAGTACCTGAGCGCCCCATCAGCCCACGAGATGGGTGTTTCAGCCGCGTTATTGGCCCTCAGCGTGCATGGTGCCGACGGTCGGCGCGTAGGGCGCTCGCGTGTGGTGCAGGCTTATCGCTACTTTGTCGCCCAGACAACCCCCTGGCCAGGCTTGGTGGCGTCTGACCTGGGCAACTGGGAGCAATGGGAGTTCGGCCCGCTGTTTGCAGAATGGCTGGCCTCAGGCAAGCCTCAGGGCTTTGCCTCACGCTATGCCATGGTCTTTTTCTTGATGCGCAGCCCTCGACCTGAAGCAAGCACTGCGCTCGAATCACTGCGCGCCGCCGGAGTGCTGTAAGCGGCCGGCTGGTATGGGTGCAAGCCAGGCTGATCACATCACTTTGGCGATCGCAGCGCAGACATAATCAATATTCTTGCTATTGAGCGAAGCCACGCACATGCGGCCGGTGTCTGTGCCATACACCCCAAACTCAGTGCGCAGGCGAATCATCTGATCACGGCTTAGCCCCGAATAACTGAACATGCCGATCTGGCTGGTGACAAAAGACATGTCCTGTTGCACGCCCGCAGCGTTCAGGCCGTCAACCAGTTTCTGCCGCATCGCCTTGATGCGGGTGCGCATACCCCCCAGCTCAGATTCCCACAGCGCTCGCCATTCAGGCTTGGACAACACCGCTGCCACCACCGCGCCGCCATGGCTGGGTGGGCTGCTGTAGTTGGTACGGATCACGATTTTCAGTTGGGACAGCACGCGCGAGGCTTCGTCTTTGCTGTCGCACAGCACGCTCAAAGCGCCGACGCGTTCGCCGTAAAGGCTAAAACTCTTGCTGAAGGAAGTAGACACAAAAAAGTTCATGCCTGCCGCGACAAATTTCTGAACCACGGCACCGTCTTCGGCCAGGCCATAACCAAAGCCCTGGTAGGCCATGTCCAGGAAAGGCACCAGCCCGCGCGCCTTGCAGAGGCTTACCACCTGGTCCCAATGGGCCGGGGTGATGTCATAGCCGGTGGGGTTGTGGCAGCAGGCATGCAGGACCACGATGCTGCCCGCGGGCGCGACGGTTAGGTCGGCCAGCATGCCATCAAAGTCAACGCCCCGCTTGGCAGCGTCGTAGTAGCGGTAGTTTTTAACCACAAACCCGGCGCTGCTGAACAGGGCGCGGTGGTTTTCCCAACTGGGATCAGAGATCAAAACATCGGCATTGGGACTGAGTTTTTTCAGGAAATCCGCCCCTATTTTCAGGCCACCGGTGCCGCCAATCGCCTGCACCGTGGCGATTCGACCCGATTGGACCGGCTCGCTGCTGGCCCCAAATACCAATGCCTTGACGCCTGAGTCGTAGGCAGCAATGCCATCAATGGGCAAGTAGCCGCGGGCTGTTGGGGTCGCCATCATGGCCTTCTCAGCCGCCTGGACGCAGGCCAAAAGTGGCAGCTTGCCCTGGTCGTCGTAATAAACACCCACGCCCAGGTTGACTTTGGCCGGGTTTGGGTCAGCAGCAAACTGCTCATTGAGTCCCAGAATCGGATCACGAGGCGCCATTTCGACAGCAGAAAAGAAAGACATGCAGAGTCCTGTGCACTTGAGTTGGGGAAAGGCTTCAGCCGGCTGGCTGTGTCGGCCGCTATTTTACGCAGCCCGGCCACACCGACTGAAGGCGATCATCAGCGTCAACAGCCACCGCAGTGGTGCCGGCTTAGCGTTTGATGAAGCGTTGCAGCACAGCGGTCGTCTCTGCCGGCATATTGGCAAACATCAGGCCGACCTTGAAGCCATCGTCAGCACGGGTGTACACGCTGTGGGTCACGACCGCAGCTGCCGTGATGGTGACATTGCGGTCCACGTCAATTGGCACCACGAAGCGGATGGTGCACTGTGTGCGCGCGGGTGGGTTCACCGGTGCGATGATGCCCAGACCGCTGATGCTGACGTCCATGGTGCGGGTTTCCATGGCCGGGTGCTTGCCAAACTGCAACTGCGACATGCCGCGCAGCACGCGCCGCTCGTGTTGTCGCCGTTCATTTGGTTCAATTTCTTCAATTTGCATGGGTCAGCCTGGTTCCAATAAAAGCCAGCAAGCCAGATTCTCTTGACTTTGTGCGGCTGGCACACATGAGAAAATCCGTGCAAGTCACACTATAGCCTGCACCACCTGGGCCGGCTAAGTGGCAGGCTTGCATTTTCACCTGAACCATCGTCGCGTCCTGATGTCTATTCCCCTTCCCCGTGCCTTTGATGTGCTGCCTGCAGAGGTCGCCTCGGCGCCATTGGCTGGTACCTTTGTGCGCTACCCCGGTTCCCCCTTTGAGCTGTACCAGCCCTACCCGCCAGCGGGGGACCAGCCGACGGCCATCGACCAACTGGTTGCAGGCGTGATGGATGGCGAGGTGTTCCAGACCCTGCTGGGCGTGACAGGCTCCGGCAAGACCTTCACCATGGCCAATGTGATCGCCCGGCTGGGACGACCGGCCATTGTGTTTGCGCCCAATAAAACCTTGGCAGCACAGCTGTACAGCGAGTTTCGCGAGTTTTTCCCGAAAAACGCGGTCGAATATTTCGTCAGCTATTACGACTATTACCAGCCCGAGGCCTATGTGCCGCAGCGCGACTTGTTCATCGAGAAGGACTCAGCCATCAACGAGCACATCGAGCAGATGCGCCTGAGTTGTACCAAAAGCGTGCTGGAGCGCCGCGATGTGGTGATCGTCGCCACGGTGTCGGCCATTTACGGTATCGGCCAGCCCGAGGCTTACCACCAAATGGTGATGACCCTGCGCAGCGGCGACAAGTTCGGGCAGCGCGACCTGATCGCCCAGCTGGTTCGCATGCAGTACCAGCGCAATGACGTGGAGTTTGCCCGTGGCAAGTTTCGGGTGCGGGGCGACACGATCGATGTCTTTCCGGCCGAACACAGCGAAATGGCGATTCGGATCGAGCTGTTTGACGACGAGATTGAATCGTTGCAGCTGTTCGACCCGCTGACGGGCCGGATCCGCCAGAAGATTCCGCGCTTCACGGTTTACCCCAGCAGCCACTACGTGACGCCGCGTGAGCAGGTGCTCGCGGCGGTGGAAACCATCAAAACCGAGCTGTCGGACCGGCTCAAGGAACTGGTGGGCATGGGCAAACTGGTGGAAGCGCAGCGGCTTGAGCAGCGCACCCGCTTTGACCTGGAAATGCTGTCCGAAGTGGGGCACTGCAAGGGGATCGAGAACTACAGTCGCCACCTCAGCGGCGCCCCGCCGGGCGCCCCGCCGGCCACGCTGACCGACTACTTGCCCAAGGACGCGCTGATGTTTCTGGACGAAAGCCACGTGCTGATCGGCCAGTTTGGCGGCATGTATAACGGTGACCGGTCCCGCAAAACGACGCTTGTGGAGTACGGTTTCCGGCTGCCGAGCGCGCTGGACAACCGGCCGCTCAAGTTTGAGGAGTTCGAGGCGCGCATGCGTCAGGCGATTTTTGTCTCTGCCACCCCCGCCCAGTGGGAAAAAGACCACGCAGGTCAGGTGGTCGAGCAACTGGTACGGCCCACAGGTTTGGTCGACCCGGAGGTAGAGGTTCGACCGGCCACCCGCCAGGTGGATGATGTGTTGCAGGAGATCCGGATCCGGGTCGATAAGCACGAGCGTGTGCTGATCACCACTTTGACCAAACGTATGGCGGAGCAACTGACTGACTACCTGTCCGACAACGGCGTCAAGGTGCGCTATTTGCACAGTGATATTGACACGGTCGAGCGGGTGGAAATCTTGCGCGACCTGCGCTTGGGCACCTTTGATGTACTGGTCGGCATCAACCTGTTGCGGGAAGGCCTGGACATTCCCGAAGTGAGCCTGGTGGCCATTCTGGACGCCGACAAAGAGGGCTTCTTGCGCTCCGAGCGGTCATTGATTCAGACCATCGGCCGAGCAGCGCGCAACCTCAACGGCCGAGCCATTCTCTACGCCGACCGTATCACCGAGTCCATGAAAAAAGCCATGGGTGAGACAGAACGGCGCCGTGCTCGTCAGGTGACTCATAACGAAGCCCATGGCATCACGCCGCGCAGCATCATCAAGCAGGTTCGAGACCTGATTGACGGCGTTTACAGTGAGAAGGCTGGTAAGGAAGCCGAAAAGCTTGAACGGGATGCCCTCCAGCGCGCGCAGGTGGAGGACATGAGCGAAAAGGATGTCGCGCGGGAGATCAAGCGGCTGGAGAAACTCATGATGGAGCATGCGCGCAACCTGGAGTTTGAAAAAGCGGCTCGGGTGCGAGACCAGCTGGCGTTATTGAAGCAACAGGCTTTCGGTGCCCCGGGCAGCGACAATGTTGTTTTACTCGCAACCGCGCCCAGTACGCGCAGAATGTGACCGTTCAGTCTAGGTACCCGAGCAAATCACTTGGTTTATGGCTATACTTGAGCTGTTTAGTCAACCAAGTCACTCTCAAGGAGTTTGTGATGCGCCTCACCACCAAAGGCCGTTTTGCGGTCACAGCAATGATCGATCTGGGTCTGCGCCAAAACAGCGGCCCCGTCACCTTGGCGGCGATCAGCCAGCGCCAACAGATCTCGCTGTCCTACCTAGAGCAATTGTTCGGCAAGCTGCGCCGGCATGAGCTGGTCGAATCGACCCGTGGCCCTGGAGGCGGCTACACGCTGGCGCGCAGCCCGACGGAGATCACCGTGGCCGACATTATTTTGTCGGTTGACGAACCCATAGACGCCACCCAATGCAGCGGCAAGGAAAACTGTCTGGGCGAAGGCACCCGCTGTATGACGCACGACCTGTGGGCCTCGCTGAATGTCCGAATGGTGGAGTTTTTGGACTCGGTCAGCCTGCAGAAACTGGTAGACGACCAATTGGTCAAAGGCCTGCAGGTAGAGGACAAGCCCACCCTCAAGCGCGCCATCTCCAGCATGCCCGTCGTGAAACCGATCCGCATCAATGCGCCCAATTCCGTGTTTGCGCTGGGTAACCTTTACAACAAGACCTGATTTTTTTCACTGCATTCTCAACATGAACACGACCCCGCATTTTCCGATTTACATGGACTACAGTTCCACCAACCCCTGTGATGAGCGGGTGGTTGACGCCATGGTTCCCTGGTTGCGTCAGCATTTCGGCAACCCTGCCTCGCGCAGTCACGCCTGGGGTTGGGAGGCCGAGGCTGCTGTGGAGCAGGCACGCGAACAAGTCGCCGCACTGATAGGTGCCGATCCGCGAGAAATCGTCTGGACCTCGGGTGCCACGGAGTCAAATAACCTTGCCATCAAAGGCGCAGCTGGCTTTTATAAGACCAAGGGTCGCCACATCATTACTGTCAAGACCGAGCACAAGGCTGTGCTCGATACCTGCCGCGAGCTTGAACGCCAAGGCTTCGAAGTCAGCTACCTGGACGTACAGGCTGACGGCTTGGTCGACCTGGAGGTGTTCAAGGCAGCGATCCGGCCTGACACGATCCTGGCCAGCGTGATGTTTGTGAACAACGAAATCGGTGTCATTCAAGACATCGCAGCCCTTGGCGCCATTTGCCGTGAGAAGGGCGTGGTGTTCCATGTCGACGCCGCACAGGCCACGGGCCGCGTGGAGATCGACCTAGCCAGCCTGCCGGTAGACCTGATGAGTCTGACCGCCCACAAGACTTACGGCCCCAAGGGCATTGGTGCCTTGTTCGTGCGACGCAAGCCCAGGATTCGGATCGAGGCGCAGATGCACGGTGGTGGCCACGAGCGCGGCATGCGTTCCGGCACGCTGCCCACCCACCAGATCGTTGGCATGGGCGAGGCCTACCGGATCGCCCGCGCCGACATGGCCTCAGAAAACCAGCGTATCCGCGGCCTGCACCAGCGCATGCTGGATGGCCTTAAGGACGTTGAACAGGTCTTTATTAACGGCCACTTGGATCGCCGTGTACCGCACAACCTCAACATGAGTTTCAACTATGTTGAGGGTGAGTCGCTCATCATGGGCATCAAGGGGCTGGCCGTCTCCAGCGGCTCGGCCTGCACCTCGGCGAGCCTGGAACCGAGCTATGTGTTGCGGGCTCTGGGGCGCAGCGACGAACTCGCCCACAGCAGCCTGCGCATGACCATAGGCCGTTACACCACCGAGGCCGAAATCGACTATGCCATCGAGACCATCAAGATCAATGTTGCCAAGCTACGGGACCTTAGCCCCCTGTGGGAAATGTTCAAGGACGGCATTGATATCAGCACCATCCAGTGGGCCGCCCACTGAACCAACCGAGGTAAAACACCATGGCATATTCCGAAAAAGTTGTTGATCACTATGAAAACCCCCGCAACGTCGGCTCTTTTGACAAGGGAGATGAATCGGTGGGCACCGGCATGGTGGGCGCGCCGGCTTGCGGCGACGTCATGAAACTGCAGATCAAAGTCAACCCCGAGACTGGCGTCATTGAGGACGCCCGCTTCAAGACTTATGGTTGCGGCTCGGCCATTGCCTCCTCCTCCTTGGTGACCGAGTGGGTCAAGGGTAAGACCCTGGACCAGGCGGCTGCATTGAAGAACAGTGAGATTGCCGAAGAATTGGCCTTGCCCCCGGTCAAGATTCACTGCTCAATTTTGGCCGAGGATGCGATCAAGGCCGCTGTCAGCGATTACCGGCAAAAGCACATGCCAGCGTCGTCTCACTGACATGGCAGTTACTCTCACTGAAGCCGCGGCACGGCACGTGACGCGCTACCTGGCCAAGCGGGGCAAAGGCGTGGGTGTGCGATTGGGCGTCAGGACCACAGGCTGCTCAGGCTTGGCTTACAAGCTGGAGTACGTGGATGAGTTCAACCCCGAGGACATGGTGTTTGAAGGTCATAGTGTCAAGGTGCTGATTGACCCAAAAAGCCTGCCTTACCTGGATGGCACTGAGCTTGACTTTGTTCGCGAAGGACTGAACGAGGGGTTCAAGTTCAATAACCCGAAGGAACGGGACCGCTGCGGTTGCGGCGAGTCGTTCCGGGTGTGAACCTCCAGTCCAGCGATTTCGAGCTGTTTGGCCTGCCTTCCCGGTTCGCTCAGGACCGTTCAAACCTTGACCAACGTTGGAAAGACCTGCAGCGCGAAGCGCACCCGGACCGGTTTGTTGCGCAAGGAGCCGCCGCTCAACGTTTGGCGATGCAGTGGTCGGTTCGCATCAATGAGGCTTACCAGAGGCTGCGGGACCCGCTCAAACGCGCAGCCTATTTATGCGAGTTGCGCGGCGCACCGGTCAATGCTGAGAACAACACGACCATGCCGCCTGCCTTTCTGATGCAGCAAATGGCATGGCGCGAAGCCCTTGACGACGCAACCACCCTTGCCGATCTGGACGTGCTGGGGCAACAGGTCATGGTCAGTCGCGGGGCTGCGCTGCAAGCCTGTGCGGCCCTGCTTGACGATCAGGGCGATGCGACGGGTGCGGTCCAGCAGGTGCGTGCTTTGATGTTCATCGAGCGCTTCAGTGTTGATGTGCAGGTGCGCCAAGACCGCTTGGAGGCGGCAGAGCGGGGACAATAGG
>CAXNFT010000111.1:0-7812 GCA_964201255.1 Rhodoferax sp. | reverse complement strand
CGTCGGTGTTTGAGGCCCGTCGCCGTGTGTACGAGCTGATCATCGAGGTCGATGGCGGTGACGCGCTGGCGGCTCGGTTTGCTGGCCAGGTCTCGGATGTGGGTCGCTGGTTGGTGCGTTATGGCAGCTTGTCCAGCATGCGCGTTCGCAAGCAAGAAGGGCCGGGCGAGAGCCTCTTGCTGTTGGAGTTCGCTAGCTCGGAGGCCCTGCACACGGACGCCTGGGCGAACGCACCCCGAGGTAGTTATGAGCCGCGGCGCACGGATGGCTCGGGTACCGTCGTGGTAACCCGCTGCGCCATACCTGCCTCTCAGATAGGCCCCCAACGATTGACGGTCTTGCAAGGCATCATCGGGCGTCAGACTGTTGATTATTTGATGGACAACCTGCGGACCAAGAACGACGCGCTGGCAATGGCCTCTGAAAAAGCCACCGAAGGCGCCCGAGTGAAAGCTGATTTTCTGGCCAACATGAGCCATGAAATACGCACCCCGATGAACGCCATCATTGGCATGAGCCACCTGACGCTCAAAACCGAGTTGGCGCCGCGCCAGCGCGACTATGTGCAAAAAATCGAGGGTTCGGCCCGGCATTTGCTTGGCATCATCAACGACATCCTCGATTTTTCCAAGATCGAGGCCGGCAAACTTTCGGTGGAGGGGATCGAGTTCAGCCTGGACGCCATGCTGGAAAACGTCTCCAACCTGATTGCCCACAAATGCGTCGCCAAAGGCCTGGAGCTCGTGTTTGACGTCGAGCGTGGCGTGCCCCGGCGCTTGGTTGGCGACCCGACTCGGGTCAGTCAGATTCTGATCAACTACGCCAACAACGCCGTGAAGTTTACCGACCAGGGAGAGGTGGCGGTCTTGGTCCGTCGTCGAGCAGAGTCGGCTGAAGACGTCACCCTGTACCTGGCGGTACGCGATACCGGTATTGGGCTCACGCAGGAACAACAGGGGCGCTTGTTCCAGAGCTTTCAGCAGGGGGATGCTTCCACCACGCGCAAATATGGTGGCACTGGGCTTGGCTTGGCCATCTCCAAGAGCATTGCCGGTTTAATGGGCGGCGAGGTTGGCGTCGACAGCGTGCTGGGGAGGGGGTCCACCTTCTGGTTCACCGCAAATTTTGGACGCGCCGCACCCGAGCCTGATTTCAACTTGCTGGCGGCTGACCTGCACGGCCGGTCGGTCCTGGTGGTGGACGATAACGAGCATGCGCGCATCGTGCTGCGTGGCCTGCTGGAAGACATCGGCTTGGTGGTGGACGATGTCAGTTCCGGCTTTGACGCCTTGGCCCGCATCCATGCGAAAGACCAGCAAGCACAGGGCTATGCCATTGTCTTCCTGGACTGGCAGATGCCCGACATGGACGGCATTCAGACTGGGCGGCGTATTGCGGCCATGGCGCTGGCAGTGATGCCACGGCTGGTGATGGTGACGGGCTTTGGTCGCGATGACGTCATCAAGGAGGCGGTGGGTGTGGGTATTAGCGGTGTCCTGACCAAACCCTTGAATGCCGCCATGGTCTTTGATGTCGTCGCCCAGCAATTGGGTGCGGCGCCAGGTGTGGCCTACGGCCATGCCGTCGTGGCCGCCGCCGACCCGATGGCAGGGCTGGCCGAAATTGCCGGCGCACGTGTGCTGCTGGTGGAAGACAACGAGCTCAACCAAGAGGTGGCCACTGCGCTGCTGACCGATGCCGGTCTGGTGGTCGAACTGGCTGAAAACGGTCAAATTGCGGTCGACATGGTCAGGGCCCGGTCCTACGACATCGTGCTGATGGACATGCAGATGCCGGTGATGGATGGCGTCACCGCAACCCTTGAGATTCGCAAGTTGCCAGAATTCAACTCGCTGCCTATTGTGGCCATGACCGCCAATGTGATGGCCGGAGACCGTGACCGGTGCCTGGCCGCCGGCATGAATGGCCACTTGGCCAAGCCGATCGAGCCGCAAGAGCTTTGCGATGCCCTGCTGAAATGGGTGCCGCCCCGCGAGGGCCTGGGCCAGGCGCCCTGTGCGCTGCTGCCCGAACCGGCTGAGGTCGCGCCGGCCTTGTCGTTCGCCATAGACGGCCTGCAGGTGGACCGCGCCTTGCGGCGCATGCGGGGCAATGCAGAGCTCTACCAATCGCTGCTGCGAAAATTCGCCATCGGGCAACGCGACTTCGCGGCCATGCTCCTCAGTGCGCTGGAGGCCAACGACCCGGCGACCGCCAAGCGCTTGGCCCATACGCTCAAGGGCCTGAGTGCCAGTATTGGCGCTGAAGCCCTGTCCAACCAGGTGGAGTACCTGGAATCATTGCTGACCGTCGCGGCCGACAAACCGGTGGTGATGGCGCAGTTGGACCTGGTTGGCCAGGGGCTGACGGCGCTGATCAAGGGGATTGAGGCCAGCCTGAGCCCGCCTGACAGCGCCGCTGCCTTGACCTCCTGGGACCCGGAAGAACTGGCTGCTGTGGGCGAGAAGCTACAAGCCCTGCTTGAAGATTCTGACGCCCTGGCATTTCAGTGGTTTGAGCGCCACGCCGCGTTGATCAGGGCCGCATGGCCAGCGCATTCAGCGGCCATGCAGACCGCCGCAGACCAGTTTGACATCGACGACATGCTGACCGCCCTGCATCAAGCCTTGGCGCAATAAGGGTCGCAAGTTCGAAACTTGCATTGCCCACCAAATTTTGGTGAAACTAATCACAGTGAATTCAAAGAAGTTCCCCTCTTTTTAATAAGATTTCGGTGCTGTGCATAGGTGTGATTCAATAAACTGCTCATGGAGATCTGATGGTCTCCCCGATGTATCTATCCTTGCGAGAGTGACATGGCTGACAAGCTTTCCAACCCTGCAGCCTTCTCAGTGGCGTCCTCCATCGTTGCAGCCATCGAGCGTTCCATGGGGGTGATTGAATTCAAACCAGACGGTACCATCGTTCGCGCCAACGATCTGTTTCTGGCTGCGGTGGGTTACACCCAAGGTGAGATCCAGGGTCAGCACCACCGCATCTTCGTCCAGCCGGAGAAGGCGGCTCAGCGGGCCTACCAAGACTTCTGGGCCAAGCTGTCCTCAGGACAAGTCGTGCCCGGGCAATTTGAGCGCGTCACCAAGAGTGGTCGCCCTGTCTGGCTGGAAGCCACTTACAACCCCCTGTTGGATGAGCGCGGGAAGGTGGTCGGAGTGGTCAAGTTCGCCACCGACATCACCGCTCAGGTGCAGTCGAACCATAAATCCGCCGCCTTGGTCGCGGCCATTGACCAGAGCCAGGTCATGATCGAGTTCGACCTCCGGGGCTATGTGTTAAAAGCCAACCCCATGTTCTTGCAGGTGATGGGCTACACCGCTGAAGAACTGGCAGGGAAGCACCACGCCTTCTTTACCGAGCCGGAGTACGCTGCCAGCGACGCATACCTCCGCTTCTGGTCAGACCTGAGCAGCGGCAAGCCGTTCACCGGCGAATACAAGCGCCTGGGCAAAGGGGGTAAGGAAATCTGGCTGCAGGCCGCCTACAGCCCTATGGTGGGGTCTGACGGCGAGGTTACTGGTGTGGTGAAAGTCGCCTCCGACATCACCGAGACCAAGAAGCTGAACATGGCCAATTCCGGCAAGATCGCGGCCATCGAACGCTCCATGGGGGTGATCGAATTCGAACCCGGCGGCATGATCCTTTACGCCAACGCTGCCTTTCTGGCCGTCGTAGGCTACAGCGAAGACGAAATCAAGGGGCAGCACCATCGCCTGTTCGTCAAGCCCGAGGAGGCTGAGTCAGCAGCCTATGCCGCGTTCTGGGAGTCGCTGGCCGCGGGCAATGTCGTGCCCGGCCAGTTCGAGCGGGTTACCAAGGACGGACGCGCGGTCTGGCTGGAGGCCACCTACAACCCGATCCTGGACCTGAACGGCCGCACGGTGCGGGTGGTGAAGTTCGCCACCGACATCACCGACAAGTTCGAGGCGGCCCAGCAGTTGGCCGAGAACGCCCGCGAACTGCAAGTGGCACTTCAGCAGGCTCGCGAGGCCGAGCGCATGCGGGAACAACTCGACCGCACCCTGCAGGAGATGTCCACGCCGGTCACTCCGATCTGGGACGAGATCCTGCTGCTGCCCCTGGTGGGCGTGGTGGACTCCAGCCGAACGAACGACGTCATGCGCAAGGCGCTCACCCGTATCAACGAGACCCGGTCCAAGGTGTTCATCCTGGACATCAGCGGCGTACCGACCGTGGACAGTGCCGTGGCCAACCAGTTGATCAAGATCACGAAGGCCACCCGGCTGATGGGCTGCGAAACGATCATATCTGGCCTGTCGCCGGCCATCGCATACGCCATGGTAGAGCTGGGCGTTGACGTGGGCGAGGTGCGCACCACCGCTACTTTGCATGATGCCTTCAGGATCTCGCTGCAGCAGATCGGTGCTCTGGCTCAATTGGGCCTGAAAAACAGTGGCGACGCGCGGGGCAGCGACCGCCTCGGCGCCTGACCCACCCCCTTTGCCTTACATCGGGTCTGCCGAACCGAACGGCGAAGCGACGCAGAGGCTTGGCGAGCTGCCCCTGTGGATGGTTCGACACAATCTGATGGGTATCGGGGTATGAGCGCGCCCGAAATCAGGGATCCGGACCGGCAAAGGGGTGGGGAATCTTACGGACGGGCCATATCAATTCAATCGATCCATTTACCGTAGCACAGGAAATCCCTGACTGCCGACATTGCTACGCCTTCAGCTTGCAAAGCTTGATTTGCCATGTTTAAGAAACGCTGCTCATCAACTTCTATGGATGCCATCGACCAGTCACTGAAGTCACGGGCCACAACAGCATTGAATCTTAAAAGAAGGAAATCCGAATGACGTGGGTCATTTTCAATGACTTTAAAAAGTGAATTGACATTGACTGCAGAGCCTTCAAGCACTTGAAGAAACCAGCCTGAATGCGAGATCAGAACCCCCGTGATTCCGCGGACAGGATTGTTGCGCAGACATGTGGCCATTAATTGCTCGTATTCAGCACCCTCTATCAGTGAACGGCTTCGGTACACCAATTGAATGAGTTGTTGATCAAGGGCTTGTATTGAGTCGGTAAAAGAGGAAGTCATGTCTCAAACCTTTGCTGTTAAATCACCTTTGGTGCCATCAGTAAGATTCGTGACAGTGAACCTGCCCCTGTTTGACGTACCGCTTAGCCCTTCCATTATGCGGCTTTCAATTGGCCCCATGCTTTAATTCCGATTGACAACAGGGGTTGGCTGAATGGGCGTTGGCTCAATAGGGGTTGTCAAAGCCAAGCCGCGCCAGGATGGCGGTTTCTTGTGCTTCCATGGCCTGGGCATCGGCCTCGCTGCTTTCATGGTCCCAGCCCTGCGCGTGCAAGGCACCATGCACCAGCAGGTGCGCATAGTGGGCCCGCAAGGGTTTGCCCTGCAACAGTGCTTCACTGGCCACCACCGGCGCGCACAGCACCAGGTCGGCCATGACCAGCGGCGCCTGGGCGTAGTCAAAGGTCAGCACGTTGGTGGCGTAGTCCTTGTGCCGGTAGTCACGGTTCAGTGCCCGACCTTCTTCTGCGTCAACAATGCGCACCGTGAATTCAGCATCGCGGCTAAGCGCATGCCGCAGCCAGCGTGTCACCTGGTGTCTCGGCAGGGCGTTACGGTGCTGCGATAGCGCGGTCAGTCGGCCAAACTGCAGTGACAGGGTTAAAGACTTGAGCATGGATTAAGGGTTAAAAGCGGCCCTAGGCCACGCCATTATTGGGGTTTAAGCTATTTTTTTGGTAGCAAGATGGCTAGCCGTCTTTTCGCCCGGAGGGCCGTGCTGGTGCATCGTAGGCGTCCACAATGCGGGCGACCAGCGGGTGGCGAACCACATCGGCGCTGGTGAAGCGGCAAATGGCGATGCCTTGTACCCGTTTGAGCACCCGCTCAGCATCGATCAGGCCACTGAGTTGGGTCTTGGGCAGGTCGATCTGGCTCACATCGCCGGTCACCACCGCCCGGGATCCAAAGCCGATCCGCGTCAGAAACATCTTCATTTGCTCGGGCGTGGTGTTTTGGGCCTCGTCCAGAATAACAAACGCATTGCTCAGCGTGCGCCCGCGCATGAACGCCAAGGGGGCGATCTCTAGCGCCTGGCGCTCAAACGCCTTGTGCACTGCGTCAAACCCCATCAGCTCGTACAAGGCGTCATAAAGGGGGCGCAGGTAGGGGTCCACCTTCTGGCTCAGGTCGCCCGGCAAAAAGCCCAGCCGTTCGCCGGCTTCTACGGCGGGGCGTGTCAGGACGATGCGCTGCACTGCGCTGCGCTGCAGGGCGTCAACGGCCATGGCGACCGCCAGATAGGTCTTGCCGGTGCCGGCCGGGCCAATGCCAAAAGTGATGTCCTGGTTGGCGATGTTGTCCAGGTACAGCGCCTGGTTGGGAGTGCGTGCGCGCAGGTCACTGCGCCGGGTCTGCAGGGTGGGGTGGTCGGCGCTGTCCATGGCCCCATCGCCGGCCAGCATCAGTTGCACGGTGGCTGCCTCGATCGGGCGGGCGGCCAGCTCGTACAGCGCCTGCAGCAGTTCCATGCCGCGCTTGGCCTGGGCCTTGGTGCCGTCGACCTTGAACTGCTCGTGCCGGTGTGCAATCTTGACCTGCAATGCCGCCTCGATGCTGCGCAGATGGGCGTCGGTTGGGCCACACAGGTGTGACAGGCGGGTGTTGTTCAGAGGGGAAAACAGGTGGCGCAGGATCAAGCTGATAATTCCTTCAAAAGGCTTCAATGATAGGCATGAAATGATCGGCAAACTCACCGGCACGCTGGACGACAAGAATCCACCCCAGATCGTGATCGATTGTCACGGCGTGGGCTACGAGGTGCAGGTGCCGATGAGCACGTTTTATAACCTCCCCGAGCGCGGCCAGGTGGTCAGCCTGCTGACGCATTTTGTGGTGCGGGAAGACGCTCAGCTGCTGTACGGTTTTGCCACGGTGGGTGAACGCGAGGCGTTTCGCCAACTGATCAAGATCGCCGGCGTGGGGCCGCGCACCGCGCTGTCGGTGTTGTCGGGCATGAGCGTCACCGAACTGGCGCAGGCGGTGACCGTGCAGGAGGCCGGTCGACTGGTCAAGGTGCCCGGCATTGGCAAGAAAACCGCCGAGCGGCTGCTGCTGGAGCTCAAGGGCAAGCTCGGACCCGACATCGGCGTGGCGGCCGGCCGCAGCAGCGATGCCCAATCCGACATCCTGCAGGCCCTGCTGGCGCTGGGCTACAACGACCGCGAAGCCGCCGCCGCCCTGAAGGCACTGCCGGCCGACGTCGGCGTCAGCGACGGCATCAAACTCGCCCTCAAGGCCCTGGCCAAATAAGGCCAGCTCGGCGCTACAGCCCCCGTCATTCCCGCGCCTGTCCCGTCATTCCCGCCCCCGATCAGGTCGAGGGCAGGCTTCAGCGGGAATCCAGGCATTCATGGATGCCCGGTCAAGCCGGGCATGACGGACAGGGCTTGGGCAGCGACCCACACAAAGTGGGGGAGCGTGGGGGCATGAAGTTTCGCCGCCGGGCCGCCCCAAGGCGAAACGCGCCCCCTTGGGGGGCAGCGACCCACACAAAGTGGGGGAGCGTGGGGGCGACTTCACTGCGCGCTGCGTACCGGCCGTCCATTGATGGCTTGGATCGGGCGGGCGTTGTTGGAGAACAGCTGGCTGAACAGTCGGATCTGATCACGGCCTAAGCTGATCGGCTGCTTGATGACATTCCAGAGCACCCCCTCGGTGCAGGGTGGCGTGGTGAGCGAGCCCATGAACTGGTAGTAGCGCTGGTCTTTGGGCAGCAACTCATTGAGGTCGAG
>CAXNFT010000110.1:0-7899 GCA_964201255.1 Rhodoferax sp. | reverse complement strand
CCGGACTGAGCGCACCACTGGCTGATGGACGCGAAGTCATCGGGTTTAAGGTCACTGGGTTGCCAATCCCAGCTGGGCAAGTTCGCGCCAAACAGGGCCACATGCTGGCCGGTGCCACTGGCAATCTCCAGCGCCCGCCCCTGCGCGGGCAACAATTGCTTTAAGCGCGCCAGTATGACCTGGCCATTACGCTCGGCAGCCGGGCTGTGGCTGAGCGTGTTGGGGAGGTTCATGCACGCAAACCAGATTCAACCGTGGGATAGCGCAGCCGCAGGCCCAGCTCGCGCTTGAGACGCGTGTTGTCCAGGCGGCGCGATTCGCTCATGAAGCTCAGCAGCATCAGCGGCAACTGACCGCCCGCTGCATCGCGGGCAATGCGTGGGGGGCGAGGCAGGCCATACAAGTCCGCCGCGAGATCGAAGTAGTCCCCCATTTTCAGCGCGGTGTCGTCGTTGACGTTGTAAATGCGTTGCGGCCGGCCGCGCCACAGTGCAGCAATGCAGGCTCGCGCCAGGTCGTCAGCGTGAATGTGGTTGGTGTAGACGTCGTCATCTGCGCACAGCACCGGCGTGCCTTTTTCTAGCCGCGCGCGCGGCGTGCCACCCAGCCGGTCTGGTGCGTAAATGCCTGGAATCCGCAGGATGCTGCTGCGCACGCCGGCGGAGCGGCCCAGGAAGCGCACTGCGTCTTCAGCATCAATTCGGCGTCTGGCCCTTGGTGTGTCTGGGTTAGGCGCTCTATTTTCTGTAGCAATAGCACCCTGGCAATCGCCATAGACGCCGCTGGTTGAACCATAAATTAGGCCACTCGGTGGGCTGCGCCGGCGCAGCGCCCGGGTCAGGGCCAGCGTGCGCGGGTCTTGCCAACCTTCCCCAGGCGGCGGCGCCAAATGCAGCACGCGGTGCGCCAAGCCAGCCAGTCGCTGCAGGCTGCGGCTGTCGTCCAGATCGCCCCGCAGCGGCGTGATGCCGAGTGCGCGCAGTTCAGCGCTGCGGTTGGGGCTGGAGGTCAGTGCCAACACCCGCACGCGGGACGGCAGCGCCTGCGCCACACGCAAGCCCACGTCGCCGCAGCCAATGATCAGCAGGCGCTGACGACGAAAACGCGCCGGCAGTGCGCCAGGGCGGGTGGCATACAAACTGCCGTGGGGGCTTGGGTTTGAGGGCAAAATCAGGGGCTTTCCCAAAACATGCAAGCCCCAAGGATACCTAACACCATGAGCCGCCCAGATGCCGCAGCTGCGGCCTTCCAGATCAGCATCGAACCCAGCGGGCGCAGCTTCAGCGCCCATGCCGATGAAACCATGCTTGCAGCAGGCATCCGCCAGGGCGTAGGCCTGCCCTATGGCTGCAAGGACGGCGCCTGCGGCTCTTGCAAGTGCAAAAAACTCAGCGGCATCGTGCTGCACGGCACGCACCAAAGCAAAGCGCTCAGCCCGGAAGAAGAGGCTGCCGGCATGGTATTGACCTGCTGCGGCGTGGCGCAGAGCGACGTGGTGCTGGAGTCGCGTCAGGTCACCAGTGAAGGGGCTTTCCCCATCAAGAAAATGCCGACCCGGGTCAACCTGCTGGAGAAAAAATCAGCCGACGTGATGCTGCTCAAGCTGCAACTGCCCGCCAATGACAGTTTCAGCTACCACGCCGGCCAGTATGTGGAATTTATCCTCCGCGACGGTGCCCGGCGAAGTTACTCCATGGCCAACGCGCCGCATACGCTCGCAGCCGGGCTGGAACTGCACATCCGGCATATGCCGGGCGGCAAGTTCACCGACCATGTGTTCAAGATCATGAAAGAGAAGGAAATTTTGCGCATTGAGGGGCCGTTTGGCAGCTTCTACCTGCGCGAGGAAAGCGCCAAACCCATCATTCTGCTGGCCTCAGGCACCGGCTTTGCCCCCATCAAGGCGGTGCTGGAGCACATGCGCTTCAAGGGCATTACCCGGCCCGCCACCCTGTACTGGGGGGGCCGCCGTCCTGCCGACTTGTACCTGGACGACTGGGTGCAGGCGCATCTGACTGCCATGCCCAATCTGCATTACGTGCCGGTGGTCTCCGACGCCCTGCCCGCAGATGATTGGACCGGGCGCACCGGCTTTGTGCACCAGGCTGTGCTGCAAGACTTGCCTGACCTTAGCAACCACCAGGTCTACGCCTGCGGTGCGCCAATCGTGATCGACTCGGCCCGAGCCGCCTACATCGCGGATGCCGGCCTGCCTGACGACGAATTTTTTGCCGATTCATTCACCTCGGAAGCCGACAAGGCCTCTAACTGACCCAACCCACCCGTCATCCTCGGCCACGACCGGGGATCCATCCCCAACTTCAAACCGCCAAACCCATGAAACTCATCTCACTGCCACTGTCTTTCCTTACCCTACTGGCCGCCTTGGCGGCCAGTAGCGCCTTGGCGCAAACCAAACCCATCCGCCTGATCGTGCCGTATGCTGCCGGCGGCCCGATCGACGTCACCGCCCGAGCGCTGGCCGAGCGGGTCAAAGATAGCTTGGGCGCCGTCATCATTGAGAACCGGCCAGGCGCCGGCGGCAACATCGGTGCCGACGCGGTGGCCAAAGCCGCACCCGATGGCCTGACCATCGGCATTGCCGCGACAGCGACCCACGCCATCAATCCGTGGTTGTACAAGGCCATGCCCTACAACGCGGCCACAGATTTTGCGCCGATCACGCAGATGCTGCGGGTGCCCAATGTGCTGGTGATGAATGCCGACACCGCCCAGCGGCTTAAGATCAGCACCCTGGCCGATCTGGTGACTTACGCCAAAGCCAATCCCGACAAACTCAATTACGGCAGCGGTGGCAATGGCAGCGCGGGCCACCTGGCGGGCGAAATGCTCAAAAAAGAAGCCGGCATTTCTGCCGTGCACATCCCCTTTAACGGCGGTAACCCGGCGCAGTTGGCGCTGTTGGGTGGGCAGGTGGACTTCAATTTCGACAATTTGGCCACGGCCGCGCCCAACATCCGCTCCGGCAAGCTCAAAGCGATCGCGGTGACGACGCTGGCCCGCTCCCCGGCCCTGCCCGAGGTGCCGCCCATGGCAGACACACTCAAGGGCTTTGCCATAGACACCTGGTGGGGCTTGGTGGCGCCGGCGGCCACACCCAAAGACGTGCTGACCCGCTTGAACCAGGCCTTTGTTGCCGCATTGAATGCGCCCGAGACCAAAACCCGCTTTGCTGCACTGCTGGCAGAACCGGTTGCCACCAGCCCCGAGACCTTTGGCGCGTTCATGGCGGCCGAGCGGGCCAAGTACGAACCGGTGGTCAAAGCCAGCGGCGCAACGGTGGATTGAAGGCCTTAGGCCAAAGTCTCAGTCGGTACGGGCGCCCGCCTCGAACCATTGCTTGATCAACTGCCGCTCGGCGTCAGACAAGCCGGTAGCGTTGTTCATGGGCATGGCACGGGCCACCACCACTTGTTGGTAGATGTTTGTCCCATGCTGTTTGACCAGCGCAGGGGAGTCAAGCCGCACGTTCTTCATCTGCACCTGCTCGCCATGACAGCTGTAGCAATGCTGGGCCAGCACTGGCTGCAGCATTTGATAGTCAAATTGGCCTCCAGGCCCCGCATTTACTGGGTCTTTAGCTACTAAATTAGTAGCATTAGCCAGGGGTGCGGTGGCCGTAGGTTCCGGGCGCAGCCAAACGATAGCCGCCGCAATCACCAGTACGCCGGACAGCGCATAGGGCCAGGGGTGGCCCTGGCGGCCCAGTTTGTAGCCATGGCGGAGCACAAAAAATTGCCGGATTGCGGCGCCCGCAAACATCATCACAATCAGCACCAGCCAATTTTGCGGGTGGTTGTAAGTGAAGCTGTAATGGCCGCTGAGCATGGCGAACAGCACCGGCAGGGTGAAGTAGGTGTTGTGCACGCTGCGCTGTTTGCCGCGCTGGCCGTGCACCGGGTCCACCGGCTGACCGGCCTTGATCGCCGCAATCACCTTCTTCTGGCCAGGAATGATCCAGAAGAACACACTGGCGCTCATGCTCGTGGCCAGCATCGCCCCCACCAGCAGAAAAGCTGCGCGCCCGGCAAACCAGTGGCAGGCCAACCAGGAGGCCAGACACACCAGCAAAAACACCAGGGCACCGACGATGGCATCGCCCTGCTTGCGCTGACCCAGCGTGCGACAGATCAGGTCATACAGCAACCAAAACACCACCAGAAACGCCAGCGCCACGGCGATGGCGGTGGATGGCGCCCAGTCCATTTTTGATTTGTCGATCAGGTAGGTGCTGGCGCTCCACAGGTAGGAGACTGTGAACAGGGCAAACCCAGAGAGCCAGGTGCTGTAGCTCTCCCAGTAAAACCAGTGCAAATGGCTGGGCAACTTGGGCGGCGAGACATTGAACTTGACCGGGTGGTAAAAACCACCACCGTGTACTGCCCACAGTTCGCCGCTGACACCCTGGCGCTTGAGGTCCTCATCGACCGGCGGCGTGAGGCTGCTGTCCAGAAAAACGAAGTAAAACGAAGAACCAATCCAAGCAATGGCGGTGATCACATGCACCCAGCGCAGCAGCAGGTTAGCCCAGTCGAGGTAATAACTTTCCATCAATATGCACCTTGTTTGGGCTGAACTCTATCAGGCCGGGTTAGGCCGGCAACGTCAGCAAAATCTGGGCCGCCACCGCCACCGCAATCACCTCCGGCTGTTTGCCGACGATGCCCGGTATGCCGATAGGACAGGTCACCTGCCCCAACTCCCGGGCGCTGAAGCCTCGGTCCTGCAGCCTGTGGCGAAAGGTTGCCCACTTGGTCTGGCTGCCGATCAGGCCGATGAAGGGCAGGTCAGCCTGCTTGCGCTGCCGCACCAGGCAGGCCGCCACCACGTCCATGTCTTCAGCATGGCTGAAACTCATGATCAGCACCCGCGAGCCGGCGGGCAGTGAAGGCACGGCGCCCTGCACCGGGTCGGAGTGCTCACAGCTGACATGCTCGGGTGTATCGGGCGGGAACACCTCGTCGCGGCTGTCGATCCAGCGCACCGCCAGGGGCAGATCGGCCAACAGGCGGACCAAGGCGCGACCCACGTGCCCGCCACCAAACAGCGCCAGCGGGTGTCGTAACTGCGCCAGGCGCGTGCGCAGTCGGGCCGCATCGGCCGCTGTGACGCGCTCAAAACACAGGTGAACTTCGCCACCACAGCATTGCCCAAGCGTGGGTCCCAGCGGAAAACGGCGTAACTGACCAAGATCAGTCTCTGGACCGTGTGTTGGCATACCGGCCTCAACAAACTGGCTTAAAAGCTGGCGCGCCTCAAACAAGGCCTCAAACTCCAGGCGGCCGCCACCCACTGTGCCAATCTCGCCAGTGGCAAAAACGCCCATCCAGGCCCCCACCTCGCGCGGCACCGAACCGCGCGCCGACGCGACCGTCACCAGCACAGCCGGGTGCAGGCAAAGCCGTCTGAGAAAACCTTCAATGCTGTCCATGCTGCCTCGCGATACCACCACCCAAATCGGCCCGCTGGACGCGTCGGCCCAGGACAGCTATGCTTGGTACTACCAAAAGCCTCGACCGTGGCCCCAACCAGACCGGCAAACCGCTGGCACAGGAGACAACACCATGGCTCATACCCTCCGGAGTTACCGCAAGCCTTTGCACCAGGCCGGCGTGGTGGTTGTCGCCCTCATGGTCGGCTGCGCAACGCCCCCGCCACCCAGCGAACCTGTACCCGTGCCGGTTGCGCCCCCGCTCATCGTGATCGCGCCGACACCCCCAGCCCCTGAGCCGGCAAAAGTCCCCGCCCCCGCCCCCGCCCCCGCCCCCACCCCTGAGCCAGCACAGGCCTCGACGCCGACCCCTGAGCCCGCACCCGCTCCTAAGCCCGCTCCTAAGCCAGCACAGGTCACGGCTCCGATCCCGACCCCTGAGCCCGCACCCGCTCCTAAGCCCGCACAGGCCACGGCTCCGATCCCTGAGCCCACACCCGCTCCTAAGCCCGCACAGGCCACGGCTCCGATCCCAACCCCTGAGCCGGCCCCGGCTCCTAAGCAAGCACAGGCCCCGGCTCCAACCCCAGCCACCCTCCCGCCCGTCGTGGTCGCCCCGCCGGCGCCAGAGGCCCCAGCCGAGCGGCCGCCAGTTATTGCTGCCGCACCCAACCCGCCTGGGAATGCGGCACTGCCCAATGCCGTCAACCCGCGCGAGTACCGGCGCGATGCGGCCAAGCATTTGTACGGCCAAAACGCCCATCGGATTTACAAGGGCAAAATGCCGGCCATGTTGTACGCCGTCGGTGTGCTGCAAGTTGAGGTCGACGGACGCGGCGAGGTGACACGGCTGAACTGGATGCGAGCGCCCAAGCACGCGCCCGAGGTCGTTGCAGAAATTGAACGCACGGTGCGCCGCGCTGCGCCCTTTCCCCTGCCGGCGCGCTGGGGACAGGTCACCTATACCGACACATGGTTGTGGCACAAGAGCGGCCGCTTCCAGCTCGACACCCTGACTGAGGGACAGTTGTGACGCCAAGCCCCAGCCCTCAAGAGCCGCGGTAGGTCGAATAACTCCAGGGACTGACCAGCAGTGGCACGTGATAGTGCTGATCCGGGTTGGCTACCCCGAAGTCCAGGCTGACCCGGTCCAAGAAGTTCGGTTGAGGCAGCTCCACGCCGCGTGCCAAAAAGTAAGCCGCCACCTCAAAGACCAACCGATAGCTGCCTTTTTTGAGGCTGTCTTGGTCCAGCAACAGACCGTCCGGGTTCCGCCCGTCCTGATTCAGCACAAACTGTTTGACCAGCGTGGCCGAGTCACCTGCCGTGGTGTACAGGCTCACCCGCATGCCGGGCGCCGGTGTCCCGTGCATGGTGTCCAAAACGTGTGTGCTCAAGCCCATTGCATCTCCTGATTGACTGCGGCGCCCCCTTGAACGGCTGGATCGCGACTGAATTGGTTATACCATTCACCCATGGTTATCATCACGGCATGAGCCATTACGACAGCACCCAGGCCTACCCGCGCGACCTCGTTGGCTACGGCAGCAAGCCCCCTTACGCGCAATGGCCCGGTCAAGCCCGCGTTGCGGTGCAGTTCGTACTGAACTATGAGGAAGGCGGCGAGAACAGCGTGTTGCACGGCGACGCCGGCTCGGAGCAGTTTTTGTCCGAGATGTTTAATCCGGCAAGCTACCCGGCACGCCACATCAGCATGGAGGGCATCTATGAGTACGGCTCGCGCGCCGGCGTCTGGCGCATCCTGCGCGAATTCGAACAGCGCGGGCTGCCGCTGACCGTGTTCGGCGTGAGCATGGCGCTGGAGCGCCACCCAGAACTGGTATCAGCACTGCGGCAACTCGGCCATGAAATCGCTTGCCACGGCTGGCGCTGGATCCACTACCAACATATCGACGAAGCGACTGAACGGGAGCACATGGCGCTGGGAATGGACATCCTGACCCGGCTCTGTGGCGAACGCCCCTTGGGCTGGTACACCGGACGCGACAGCCCGAACACGCGCCGACTGGTGGCCGACGACGGCGGGTTCGAGTACGACAGCGACTACTACGGGGACGACCTGCCGTTCTGGATGAAGGTGCGCAAAACCAACGGTGAGGTAGTGCCGCAACTGATCGTGCCCTACAGTTTGGACTGCAACGACATGCGCTTTGCCCTGCCCCAGGGTTACGCCTATGCTGACCCTTTTTTCCAGTATCTTAAGGACACCTTTGATGTGTTGTACGCTGAAGGCCTGGATCGACCGGCCATGATGAGCGTGGGCATGCACTGCCGGCTGCTGGGCCGCCCCGGCCGCATGACAGCGCTGCAACGCTTTTTGGACCATCTTGGACAGCATGACCGGGTTTGGGTCTGCCGCCGCATAGACATTGCGAGGCACTGGCGGGCCACCCACCCGTTCGCTGCATGACGTCATCACCAGCGAT
>CAXNFT010000109.1:0-7947 GCA_964201255.1 Rhodoferax sp. | reverse complement strand
GCCACAAACTCAGCCTCGGTCGGCATGCTGTCCGCGTCAACGCGCTCCAAAACGTCGCCCTTGAAATACACCGTGACTTGGCGCGCCTGCGGAGGCACACCCTGGCGCCGGAAAGTAAAGACGTAGTCCCAACGATCAGCATGGAAGATGCTGGCGAGCAGGGGCGTACCCAGCACGTCACGCACCTGCAAGCGGCTCATGCCCGGCTTGACGGCCGCCAACTGCTCCGCAGAGACGAAATTGCCCTGCACGATGTCCATTCTGTAGGGCCTCACCACACTAACGACTTGGTTACTGGCGGAATTCAGCGAGCCACAGGCCACCAGACTGGCGCCGGTCACCAGCAGCAGACTCAGTCGGGCGAGGCGGTGGTGAGGAGCGGGCATTGGCGTTGCATTGGCGATATGATGGGTTCATTGTACTGGTTGAGTCCACAGCCTGAGCCCACAAAAGTCGAACCGGGGCCGGCAAACGCCTGAGACCTTCATGACCAATATCGACGACCTAAAAAGTACCGGCCTGAAGGCAACGCTCCCCCGCTTGAAGATTCTGGAGATCTTTCAGAAGGGCGCTCAGCGCCACATGACGGCCGAGGACGTTTTTCGGGTGCTGCTGGAAGACCGGTCCGACGTCGGCCTCGCCACCGTCTACCGGGTTCTGGCCCAGTTCGAACAGGCCGACATCCTGACCCGCAGCCACTTTGAGAGCGGCAAGGCGGTGTATGAGCTCAATGAAGGCCAGCACCATGACCATCTGGTCTGCCTCGATTGTGGTCGGGTGGAAGAGTTCTACGATGCTGAAATTGAAAAACGCCAACATGCAGTAGCCAAACTGAAGGGTTTCGCAATTGCCGACCACGCGCTGAGTCTGTATGCCCACTGCGTTCGCGAGCACTGCAGCAACCGGCCGTCCACCGCTCAGACGCCCTGAGCCGTCGCCCTCTCATTCCTTCAACCCGGGGCGGGTTTAGTCTTCGGCATTCATCGCGTTACGTTGGCGTTCGACAAACTCCTGGTAAGTGTCAATGCCACGCAACTGCAAAATGGTGTTGCGTACCGCCGCTTCGACCAAGACGGCAATATTGCGTCCAGCCACCACCTGAATCACGACCATGCGCACCGGCACGCCCAGCACATCCTGCGTCAGCGGTTCATAGGGAATGCGCTCGTAGTCACGCTCCAGCGTTTCACGACGCACCAGATGCACGATCAGTTTCAGACGCATCTTGCGGCGAACCGCGGTTTCGCCAAAAATGCAGCGGATGTCCAGCAGGCCGATGCCGCGTACCTCCAGCAGGTTCATCAGGAGCGCCGGGCAGCGACCCTCGATCGTGTCCTGGTTGATGCGAAAGAGGTCAACCGCATCGTCCGCCACCAAGCCGTTGCCACGAGAGATCAACTCCAGGCCAAGCTCGCTCTTGCCCAGCCCCGACTCGCCGGTGATCAGCACCCCCAGGCCCAGAATGTCCATGAATACGCCGTGCATCGACGCCCGATCGGCGAAATGCTTGGACAGGTAGGCGCGCAGCACATCAATCACAAAAGCCGACGAGCCCTGCGTCGCAAACATCGGGATCTGGGCCCGCTCGCACATCGACACCAACGCGTCGGGGGCCAACTGGCCATCAGCGAGCACCAGAACTGGCGGCTCCAGGGTCACGATACGGGCAATGCGGCGTGCACAATCTTCTGGGGTCGCGTTCATCAGGTACGAAATTTCGCGCTCACCCAGAATCTGCACCCGGTACGGATGGATGTAATTCAGGTAGCCGACGAGGTCGGCGCCAGAGCGAGCGGCACGCACAGCCACCTCATCGAAGCGGCGCTCGGAAGCGCCCAGGCCGGCGACCCACTCCCACTTCAAGGTGCCACGGAACTCCTCAAACAGCACATCAGCACTGACAACGGTGGGTTTCACAGTGGATCCAGTGCGCCTGGCGGAGGGTTGAGCCGCTTAGGCAGGCAGGGCCGACCGCCATTTAGCGATCAGGCCATGCAGGTCGGCGGCATCGGTGCTGGCCGCCAGTTTTTGGCGCAGCGTGGCATCGCTGAGCATTTCAGCGATTTCAGACAGGATTTCAAGGTGTTTTTGCGTGGCTGCCTCGGGCACCAGCAGGAAGATCAGCAAACTGACCGCATGGTCATCGGGTGCATCAAAGCCAATGGCGTGCGCCAGTTGGAACACCGCCGCCATAGGCGCCTTCAGGCCTTTGATGCGGCCGTGTGGAATAGCAACCCCATGCCCCAGCCCGGTCGAGCCCAGGCGCTCGCGTGAAAACAGGCTGTCGGTGACCAGAGCCCGGCTTAGGCCGTAGAGATTTTCAAACAACAGCCCAGCTTCTTCGAACGCTCGCTTTTTACTGGTCGCGTCGACGCTCACCAACACTTGAGCGGCAGGCAAAATGGATGCAAGACGATTCATAACTGCTGGGATTATGCACCCAAGCTACAGCCAGGTCAGGCCACTGCGCCAAGGGAACAGCGGTCCCGCCCGTTGCAGCGCCTGCGGTCTACATCAGTCGTTTGGGCGCCTCATGATGGTGGTTTTTTACCCGGCCTTTGTGCCGAACAACCTGGCGGTCAAGCTTGTCAACCAGCTCGTCGACCGCCGCATACAAATCGGCGTGGGCGCTTTGAGCAAACATGTCGGAGCCTTTGACCCGAATATTGCACTCGGCCCGCTGCCGTCGCTCTTTTTCTTTCTGATTTTCAATCGACAGTAACACCTTGACATCCACCACCTGGTCAAAGTGGCGCAAGATGCGGTCGAGCTTGGACGTGACATAACTGCGCAGGGCCGGGGTGACTTCAAGGTGATGGCCGCTGATCGTCAAGTTCATAAATAGCCTCCTGATGCTCTCGGGTTGAAAAGACTGCAATCCACTATGTCCCCATCCGGGCAGAAAAGCAACTGTTATTTGTTGCGTTAACGCAATGAAATCCCTGTCGATCCAGCCCAGTGGGTCGCTGGACGCCCTGGGGGCCTTGGGCGTCTTACGAGGTGGCTTTGTCCAGGCCCTGATTGGCATGGGCGAGAGTGACGCCTATGCCCGAAAAGACGAACTCCTGGCGTTTTTTGACCCGCCCTAAGGGACTGGAATGCGATAATTTGGCTATCGCGACTACCGGAGACGACTCCTTGGAAACCTACCCCAGTTGGTAGCTTTCAACTCCCATGACCGCATCGGCGTTGAAAGCGAACACCCCCACGCCACCAGATGCCATTCATTACAGGGAGTGAGCCATGCTCAATATCTTTTCGCTCGCCAATGGTCGACTCTTCCAGGAAGAGATCGAATCGCTGGAGGAGCTGTCTAAATTCCAACCCATCTGGGTTGACCTGGAGTCCCCCTCGCTGGAAGAAAAGCGCTGGGTCAAACAGTACTACGGCCTGTCCATACCGGAAGATGCGATGGACGAGGACATCGAGGAATCGGCACGCTTCTACAAAGAAGATAACGGCGAACTGCACATTCGCAGCGACTTCCTGATTGCCGACGACGCCGAGCCACGCACCGTGCGGGTGGCCTTCATCCTGAACCTGGAAAACCATGCACTCAAGAGCCGAGGCGTGCTGTTTTCGATTCACGACGAAGACGTGCCGGTGTTTCGCCTGTTGCGCATGCGGGCCCGGCGGGCACCGGGCTTGATCGAAGACGCCAAAGAGGTGCTGCTCAAGCTGTTTGACGCCGACGCCGAGTACTCGGCCGACACGCTTGAGGGTATTTACGACGAGCTGGAGAAAGTCAGCAACAAGGTGCTGGCCGGCAACGTGACCGACGCCATGGCCGGCGAGGTGCTGGGCGCGATTGCCCGCCACGAGGACATGAACGGCCGGATCCGGCGCAATGTGATGGACACGCGGCGCGCGGTCAGCTTCATGATGCGCAGCAAAATGCTCAATGCAGAACAGTTCGAAGAGGCGCGGCAGATCCTGCGCGACATCGACTCGCTGGACTCGCACACCGCTTTCCTGTTCGACAAGATCAACTTTTTGATGGACGCCACGGTCGGCTTCATCAACATCAACCAGAACAAGATCATCAAGATTTTCTCGGTGGCCAGCGTAGCGCTGCTGCCGCCCACGCTGATCGCCAGTCTTTACGGCATGAACTTCAAGTTCATGCCCGAGCTGGACTGGGCGCTGGGCTACCCCTATGCGCTGGCCCTGATGGTGGCCAGCGCTCTGGTGCCGATGTGGTACTTCCGCAAACGCGGTTGGCTTAAGTAAAAAAGGCCTCCAGCCCTTGTGCCGCATGGGTTTGTAGCTATTTATTTAGTAGCAATTCCAAGAAAGCCGTCATGATGGCGTGGGCATAGGGGCTGGCCACGTCGCGGACAAAGCGCGGGAAGTCGACATGGGCCGCATCGTCCGCCCGGTCCGAGATGGTGCGCACAGCGGCAAAGGGCAGGCCGTAGTCAAAGCAGACCTGCGCCACCGCCGCCCCCTCCATCTCCACCGCCAGCGGCGCGTGGCCGCCGGCTTGCAAGCGCTGCTGCAGGCTCTGCAATTCGGAAGCGCCCGAGACAAAGCGGTCGCCACTGGCGATCAGCCCCGCGTGCACGGTTGAGCGCACCGGCCCAGAAATTTGGTTAAATTGGCCTGCAAGCCTTGTCGCAGCTGACTCTGATGCTCTTAAAAGCAGGGCAGTCATGACAGGGTCACAGGCCAGGCGACTACGGCCATAGAGGGGTATTTCGAAACGAGGGAACAGCGGAGAGGCGTCCAGGTCGTGCTGCACGAACTCGGTCGCCACCACCAGGTCGCCCACCCGCACGCCGGGGCCGATGCCGCCGGCCACCCCGGTGAACACCACATGGGTGGCGCCCAAACCTTCGATCAGGGCGGTGGTTGTGGTGGCTGCTGCCACCTTGCCAATGCGCGACAGCGCCAGCAGCACCTCATGCCCCTGCCACTGGCCACGCCAGACCTCGCGCCCGGCGCGGCGCAGGCAGACCGGCTGCGACAGACGGGCCAGCAGGCCCTGTTGCTCCTCGGCCAGCGCGCTCAGGATGGCCAGCGTTGCCACAAGCTCACCCGGCGCCGGTCCCGCTTACTCGATCGCCTTGCCCATGTCTTCGACCACTTTTTTGGCGTCACCGAACACCATCATGGTCTTGTCCATGTAAAACAGCTCGTTGTCCAGGCCGGCATAACCGGCGGCCATCGAGCGCTTGTTGACGATCACGGTCTTGGCCTTGTAGGCCTCCAAGATGGGCATGCCGTAAATGGCGCTGCCCTTGACGTGGGCAGCAGGGTTGACCACGTCATTGGCGCCCAGGATGATCGCCACGTCGACCTGACCAAACTCGCCGTTGATGTCTTCCATCTCGAAAACCTGGTCATAGGGCACCTCAGCCTCGGCCAGCAGCACGTTCATGTGGCCCGGCATGCGCCCGGCCACCGGGTGAATGGCGTACTTGACGGTGATGCCTTTTTCGGTGAGCTTGAGCGCCAGTTCTTTGACGGCGTGCTGGGCCCGCGCGACGGCAAGGCCATAGCCCGGCACGATCACCACGGTCTCGGCGTTGCTCAGCACAAAGGCCGCGTCGTCAGCGCTGCCGCTCTTGACGGCGCGTTGCACGGCCGCCCCAGCGGCGGCAGTGCCGGCCTCGCCGCCAAAGCCACCCAGGATCACATTGAAAAACGAGCGGTTCATGGCCTTGCACATGATGTAGCTCAGGATCGCGCCTGAACTGCCCACCAGCGAGCCGGCCACGATCAGCATGGCGTTGTTCAGGCTAAAGCCGATGCCGGCCGCCGCCCAGCCCGAGTAACTGTTGAGCATGGACACCACCACCGGCATGTCGGCGCCGCCGATCGGGATGATGATCAGCACGCCCATCACAAAGGCCAGCGCCAACATCGCAAAAAAGGCCGGCCAGCTCTCGGTAAATACAAATACCAGACCCAGGCCCAACATCGCCAGACCCAGCACCAGGTTGAGCTTGTGCTGCCCGGCAAACTGCACCGGTGCGCCCTGGAACAGGCGGAACTTGTATTTACCCGACAGTTTGCCGAAAGCGATGACTGAGCCGCTGAAGGTGATGGCGCCGATGGCAGCACCCAAAAACAGCTCGAGCAGGTTGACAGCCGGAATGGCTGTGCCCTTGGCCACAATGCCGAAGGCCCAGGGCTCAGCCACTGCCGCCACGGCAATGAACACCGCCGCCAGGCCAATCATGCTGTGCATGAAGGCCACCAGCTCGGGCATTTTGGTCATCTCAACGCGTTGGGCCATCAGGGTGCCAGCAGCACCGCCGACCACCAATGCGCCCAGCACCCAGGCCATGCCCATGGCACCGCCCTGGCCGGTCTGCCCGGCGATCTTGACAATCAGCGCGGCGGTGGTGACCACCGCCACCGCCATGCCGACCATGCCAAACAGGTTGCCGCGGATCGAGGTGGTGGGGTGGCTCAGGCCCTTAAGCGCCTGAATAAAGCAGACGCTGGCAAACAAATACAGCAGGGTGACGAGGTTCATGCTCATTTGGCGTCTCCCTTGGCAGCCGCCGGACGCTCTTTCTTTCTGAACATCTCCAGCATGCGTCGGGTCACCATGAAGCCGCCAAACACATTGACTGCCGCCAGCGCCACCGCCAGCACACCCATGGTTTTGCCAAGCGGGGTTTCGGTCAGGGCCGCCGCCAGCATGGCGCCGACGATAACGATGGCCGAGATGGCGTTGGTCACTGCCATCAGCGGCGTGTGCAGGGCCGGTGTCACGGTCCAGACCACGTGGTAGCCCACGTAAATGGCCAGCACGAAGATGATCAGGTTGGTGGTCGTGGGAGAAAGAATGTCCATGGTGTGCAGTCCTGTTGAGCTGTTTTATTTGCGCTTGACCTCGCCGCCCTGAGTCATCAGGCAGGCGGCCACGATGTCGTCATTCAGGTCGACCTGCAGGCCGCCGTCTTTGCCCAGCACCAGTTTGAGGAAATCAAGGACATTGCGGGCGTACAGGGCCGAGGCATCGGCCGCCACCAGCGCCGGGAGGTTGGTTTCACCCACCAGCGTCACGCCATGCTTGACCACGGTGCGGTCGGTCTCGGTCAAGGGGCAGTTGCCGCCACCGCCTGGCCCCCGGCCGGCTGCCAGGTCGATGATGACAGAACCGGGCTTCATGGACTTGACCATGTCCTCGGTCACCAGCACCGGTGCCGGCCGGCCCGGAATCAGCGCGGTGCTGATCACGATGTCGGCCTGCGCCACCCGCTTGGCAACCTCCACCTTCTGCCGGTCCAGCCAGCTCTGCGGCATGGGCCGGGCATAACCGCCCACGCCCACGGCCGCCTCTTTTTCTTCCGGCGTGTCGTAGGAGACCTCAATAAATTTGCCGCCGAGAGACTCCACTTGCTCCTTGACGCTGGGGCGCACGTCTGACGCCTCGATCACCGCGCCCAGCCGCTTGGCGGTAGCAATCGCCTGCAAGCCCGCCACGCCGACGCCCAAAATAACCACCCGGGCCGCCTTGACGGTGCCGGCGGCGGTCATCAGCATCGGGAAAAAGCGTTGGTACTTGTCCGCCGCCATGATTACCGCCTTGTAGCCGGCGATGTTGGCCTGGCTGGACAGCACGTCCATGCTTTGGGCCCGGGTGGTGCGGGGGGCAGCTTCAAGCGCAAAGCTGGTCAGGCCGGCGTCGGCCAAGCGCTGCAGCCCAGTGGCGTCAAAGGGGTTGAGCATGCCGACCAGTGCCGCACCTGCCTTCATCTGCACCGCCTCGTGGTCATTCGGGGTGCGGACCTTGAGCACCAGGTCGCAGCCCAGCGCGCCGGCAGCATCGGTAATTTCGGCGCCGGCGGCCACATAGGCTTCATCGGTCACACTGGCGGCAACGCCGGCGCCACTCTGAATACGGAGGGTGTGGCCCTGGGCCTTGAGCTTTTTGGCTGTTTCGGGGGTGACAGCCACCCGGGTTTCGCCGGCGGTGGTTTCAGTGGGTAC
>CAXNFT010000108.1:0-8087 GCA_964201255.1 Rhodoferax sp. | reverse complement strand
CCGACGGCCGGCGCCATCGATTACCGGCGCGCCGATGGCTCAGTGGTCGACATCGTGAAAGCTGACAAACAGACGCTCAAAAATTGCCGGCGTGAAATGCGCATGATCTTTCAAGACCCGGTGAGTTCGCTTAACCCGCGCATGACGGTAGCGCAAATTGTGGGCGAGCCCCTGCTGGTCAACGGCATCGCCAGCGGCAAGGCGCTCGACGAGCGGGTGGCCGAGCTATTGCAGAACGTGGGCCTGGAGCCGGCTTGGCGAGAGCGCTACCCCCATGCTTTTTCGGGAGGCCAACGCCAGCGCATCGGTATCGCGCGCGCCATTGCCCTCAACCCCCGCGTGATCGTTGCTGACGAGGCCACCTCGGCACTCGATGTGTCACTGCGCTCGCAAATGCTCGACCTGTTGTTGAATTTGCAGGACAAACTTGGCTTGTCCTTTGTCTTCATCAGCCACGATATTGCGGTGATCCGCTATTTTTGTGACCGAATTGCTGTGATGTACCGTGGCAAGATTGTGGAGACCGGTGAGACCAACCAGGTGTGCGACGCGCCCACTCACCCCTACACCCAGGCGCTGTTGTCGGCCATTCCGCAGCCTGATCCGCGTGCCCGCAGCATGCACAAGCGTTTCCGCTATAACCCGGAATCCTGAGGGATCGTCATGAAAATCACTGACATCAAGACCTTTCTGATGCATGTAGGTGTGCCCGCGCCCAAAGCCTGGGCCTCCGACAATGCCTTTGGCGGCCAAAGCTATTCACCGGGCATCACCGGCACCCGCAACTGGCTTTTCGTCAAGGTCTATACCGACGAGGGTCTGGTGGGCATTGGCGAATGTTCGGGCTGGCCGCGCGTGATCGAGACTGCGGTACAAGACCTCAAGCATTTGCTGGTGGGCGAGGACCCCACCCATATCGAGCGGCTGTGGCAACGCATGATGTCGGCCATCATGGTGCATGGTCTGACCGGTACGGTCGGTGCAGGCGCCATGACAGGCATCGACATGGCCCTTTGGGACATCAAGGGCAAAGCCCTGGGCGTGCCGGTCTGGAACCTGCTGGGCGGCAAGGTCCGTGACCAGATCCGCATCTATGCCCATGCCAACACGCCCGAGGTGGCACTGAGCCTAAAGGCCCGTGGCGTCACGGCCATCAAGTGTGGTGGCGTGTCGGACCCAGTGCGCAAAGTGGCGGCCCTGCGAGAAGCGGTGGGTGATGAGATGGACATCATGATCGATTTGCATGGCCCACCTTGGATGACCCCGGGCGACGCTGCTCGTCTGGCGCGTGCCCTGGAGCCCTACCACCTGCTGTTCATCGAAGATCCGATTGCGCCTGACAACCTGGACGGCTACAAGCGCATCCGCGACGCTGCCCAGGTGCCTTTGGCCGCCGGGGAGCGAATGAGCACCATCTATGGTTCGCGTGATCTGATCGAGCGCGAACTGGTCGATGTGATCCAGCCCGACACGGGGCGCGCCGGTGGCATCACCCAGATGAAGAAAATCGCCGCCATGGCCGAAGCCCATCACATCATGGTGGCGCCACACTCGGGCTCGCTCGGTCCGGTGGCAGAGTACGCCGCGCTGCATCTGTTGGCTGCCATTCCAAACGCCTTGTTTTTGGAGCGTATCGAGGACGATTGGGAAGGCCGCCAGCACACCGTGTTGCCGCACCCGCTGTCCGTGAACGGCTTTCTGAAGGTGCCGGATGCGCCGGGGCTGGGCGTTGACATTGATGAGGCCTTTGTGGCGAGCTACCCCAGCCAGGCCAATATTTCGTCACAGGTGTCAGCGAGTTCGGGCTCTTATGAGCCGGGCACCCACGACGAAAATGTTTACGTGCAGACGCGATTGCAACGCGCCAGATACTTCACCGGCAGCTGATATGAAAATCGATCGTCTGCGCGTCTTCATGTCGCGCGACAAGAACCGCCCCCGCGTGGTGGTGGCCATGGATACTGATGATGGCATCACCGGCTGGGGCGAGTGCTACAACCACGGGCCGGACTTGGCGTTGTTTCCGCTGCTGGATTACCTGCTGATCTTCTTGAAAGGGCAGGACCCGAGGCGAATTACTTACCTCACACACTACCTGATGCAGCAGACGCGCTTTCCGCCGGGCGCGCTGGGTCTGGCGGCCATCTCGGTGTTGGACCATTGCATGTGGGATATCTCGGCCAAGGCGCTGGGTGTGCCGGTCTATAGTCTGCTGGGGGGCCATGTGCGTGACCGGGTCAAGGTGTATGCGGGCCTGTACACCGCCCCTGACCCAGTGATCGCCCGCGACCAAATGGACGCCTTGCATGACGAATGGGGCTTGCAGGCGTTCAAGCTCAGTCCCTATCGCATCGATATGCACCGTCACCGCTGGGGTGAGGTGGTGCGTACCTCTGCGGAGTATTTTCGCCAGCTGCGTGAGGCGGTGCGGCCTGAGTACGAGTTGGCTTTCGACGCCCACGCGAAAATTTTTGAACCGATGCAGGCCGTGCAACTGGGCAACGCCCTGGCCCCCTATGACCCGCTGTTTTTTGAAGAGCCAATCCGCCCGGAAAACTTCGAGGCCTGGGGCGAGCTCAAGCGCGGTCTGCAGTGCACCCTGGCCACCGGCGAGTCTCTTTACAGCCGATTCGAATTTTTGCGCCTCCTGCAGGTGCGTGGCTGCGACATCATTCAGCCCGACATTTGTGTGGTGGGTGGCCTGACCGAGATGCTGCAAATCAATGCGCTGGCCCAGGCGCACTTTGTGAGCATCGCGCCACACAACCCAATGGGGCCACTGGCGACCGCCGTGAACCTGCATTTTTGTGCCAGCCAGACCAACTTCCGCATCCTGGAGTACCGCCTGCCGCATGGCCCAGGCTATGTCTTTGGCACCGATGCGACCGTGACCCCCGAAGTGCGGGAGGAGGGCGCCTGGTACGTCAAAGACCCCTATCTGCCCAAAGACGGCCATTTGGAGCTGCGGCCGGACCGACCGGGCTGGGGTGTGGAGATGGACGAAGCCCTGCTCGGTACCGAAGCCTACATTCATTGGGAACGCAAGGTGCCGACCAAGCCTGACGGCTCCAGCGGCTATGCCTGAGGCGCTGCCTGGTGACCTGCTGTTGAGCGTTGGCGCGGCCCGCGCCGTGCTAAGGCCGCAGGCTGGTGGGCGGGTCTGCAGCCTGACCCTGGTGCACCCTGAGGGGCATGCTGTGCCTGTTCTCTACCCGTACACCGATGCCGGGGTCGACCCGCTGAACTGGGCCAAGGGCGGTATTTATCCGCTGGTGCCCTATTCCAACCGGATCGCCCAGGGCCAATTGCAGACCGCCAAAGGTACCGTGGCACTGCCACCTCACCCAAACGCCCATCCCCATACCTTGCATGGCCATGCCCATGGCCTGCCTTGGGCTGTGGTGTCACACGACGATACGGCTGCCCATCTAAGGCTGTACAGCCCACCCTGTGCCGCCTGGCCCTGGCATTTGCAGGCTGATATGCGGCTTCGCCTGACAGCCTGTGCGTTGCAATTGGATCTGAGCCTCACGCATTTGGGCTCCGGTGACATGCCGGCCGGCATCGGTTTTCACCCCTATTTTTTGCATAACGAGAACGCGCGCTTGCGCTACCACGCCGGTCGCCGTTGGTCCGCAGACGCCGACTGTCTGGCCCATGGCTCAGAGCCGCTGCCAGAGCCTGAAGCTTATGACGCGCCCAAGCCCTTGCCGCCCGGCACGATGACCGACTACCTCTCGGAATGGGACGGTGTCCTTGACCTGGAGTTGCCCCAGGGCGAGCTGTTGCGTCTGCAGACTGACGCGGTGCTGTCGCACCTGGTGGTGCACCGGCCTCCACAGCCGCTGTACCTCTGCCTAGAGCCGGTCAGCCATGTTGCCGATGGCTTCAACTTGGCCGCGCGCGGCGTGCCGGGGACTGGGGCTGTGTTGTTGCCCTCAGGGGGCGTGCTGCGAGGGCAGATGACCATCAGCCTAAGTGATCGCCGTTTTTAAACTTGCGACGAGTTTTTCATCATGACTGACCGTATTGTTGACGTTCGTGTCACACCCATCGCTTTTCGCGACCCGCCGCTGCTGAATGTGGGTGGGGTTCACCAGCCCTGGGCCTTGCGCAGCATCATCGAGGTCGAGACCGCGAGCGGCCGCATCGGCCTGGGCGAAAGCTATGGTGAGACCGATACGCTGGCCGACCTGAACCGTATTGCACCCGAACTGATCGGGCTGGATCCATTTGCCCTCAACGCCCTGACACAAGTGGTGTACCGCTGTGTGGGTAACAACCCCGACATCGGCGCGCCGTTTCCGCCCCAGGGCGACAAGGCCCGTGCCAGTGCGCTGGGTGCCTTCGAGGTGGCATTCTGGGATCTGCAGGGCCAGATCATCGGGCGCCCGCTGCACGACCTCTTGGGTGGTGCGGTGCGCTCCCATGTCAGCTACAGCGCGTACTTGTTTTACAAGTACGCGCGGCACCATGCCGACCCCGGGTACCCCATTGACCCTTGGGGCGAGGCCTTGAACCCCGCGCAGTTGGTGGCGCAGGCGCAGCGTATGGTCGACCTGTATGGCTTTGGCTCCATCAAACTCAAGGCCGGCGTGTTTGCGCCAGAGCTGGAGCTCGATGGCCTGCGGGCCCTGCGCGCAGCCTTTCCCAAGCATCCACTTCGCATCGACCCCAATGGCGGCTGGTCGGTGGCCACCACCCGGCGGCTGATGCCGGCCTTGTCGGAGCCCGGCCTGCTGGAGTATCTGGAAGACCCGGTGGGCACGCTGGACCAGATGGCCGAGGTGGCCACCTTTGCCACCATGCCGCTGGCCACCAACATGGTGACCATCGCCTTTGGTCATTTGCCGCGCTCGGTAGCGCTCAATGCGGTGCAGGTGGTGCTGTCCGACCACCATTATTGGGGTGGGCTGCGCGCCTCTCAGCAGCTCGCGGCCATCGGGCGGGTGTTTGGCCTGGGCATTTCAATGCATTCCAACTCGCATCTGGGCATTAGCCTGGCGGCGATGACGCATTTGGGCGTGACCCTGCCCAACCTGGCCTATGCCTGCGACACCCACTACCCCTGGCAGGAGGACGAGGTCATCGAAGGCGGCAAACTGCAAATTCGGGGTGGTCAATTGGCACCGCCACCGGGCCCGGGCCTGGGCGTCAAGCTCGACCCTGCCGCGCTGGCGCGGCTGCACCAGAATTTTCTGGACTGCGGTATTCGGCATCGGGATGACGCCAGCGAGATGCGCAAGCACCAAGCTGATTTCAGCAGCCAGCGCCCCCGTTTTTGAATGGCGTCGTTACACTGAGCAACTCACAGGCCAACTTGTGGCGGCTGCTTGCGATTTAGGGGCGTGCGCCAATATGGCAATAACAGGGTGTCATTGATGCAAATTCGCGTGCTTTATGTCAGTCGTGCGGTGGGGCCGATAACCTCCACGGTGACAGCCTCTATTCTTGCAGCCGCCCAGACCTATAACCTGGGCCACGGGATCACCGGCGTTCTGTGTCAGGGCGATGGGCTGTTTTTGCAGGTGTTGGAGGGTGAGAGAAGCGCCGTTAACCAGCTCTATGCCCGGATTATGGTGGACCGGCGGCACAAGGACGTTGAGCTGCTGATGCTGGAAGAGATTACTGAGCGCCGTTTTGGCAACTGGTCGATGGCCCACGTCGACTTGTCTGAGATGGACCCAATGATTCAGATGAAGCATCCGGAATTCGATCCCTACTCGGCCACTGGCCGGCATGTGATGCTGCTGTTTGAGGAGTTGCTGGCCTCAGGCGCCCGCATCAATACGCCGACCTTCTGACCTGGCGGGCATCTATGGCCTAGGGCTGATCGGCTGCGCTGCTGGCAGCCAAGACCGACTGCAGATAAAAACCACTCGCTTGGGCTGTCAAAGGGCCGGGCTTGCCGTCACCAATAACGCGGCCGTCAATTTTGGTCACTGGTGTTACCCCACCCAAGGTGCCCGTGACAAAGGCCTCTTCGGCAGAGTAGACCTGCGCCAGTGTGAAGTCGCATTCACGCGCCACACGCCCTTGGGCCCGCCAGACGTCCATGACCTTTTGTTGCGTGATGCCTTTGAAGCTGTACAGGCCGGTTGACGTCCAGAGCTCACCACGGCGCACAATAAAGAAGTTGGTGGAATTGCAGCTGGCCACAAAGCCGCGCGAATCCAGCATCAGCGCTTCATCCGCGCCGGCATTGATCGCCTGAATCAGCGCCTGGATCAAATTCAGGCGGCTGTGCGAGTTCAGTCGCAGGTCAAACACATCGGGGTTGCTGGTGCGAAAGGTGGATGTCAGCAGCGCCAAACCTTTTGCGCGGGTCTCCGGCTTGGGCGTCTTGAACTCGGCCACGATCACCACAGTGGCGCTACCAATGACGAAGCGGGGGTCTTGGTTCACTGTTTTCTTGGTGCCGCGCGTCACCATCAGTCTCACATGCGCGCCGTCGGTCATGCCGTTACGTTCCAGCGTGGCGTAAATTGCACGACTCACCTCCTCGCGGCTCATGCCAATGTCCAGCGCAATCGAAGTCGCCCCTTCAAACAGGCGGTCCAGGTGCGCGTCCAGGCTGATCAGGTGGCCTTGCACCAGTCGCAAGCCCTCCCAAATGCCGTCGCCCAGCACAAAGCCGCTGTCAAAGACGGAGACCTTCGCCTCGTTCCTGGGGAAAAACTCGCCGTTGACATAAATTAGCACGGCGTCGTTGCGTGCATCTGCGACGTAGCCTTGCGCGCTCTCTGAGGTCGGTGTCGTCATGGCGAGTTTGTTTTGAATGTTCGAATAATTGAACCGAGGCTTGTCAGCGCTGATGCAACTGGCGCCAGGCCGCAAAGTCGGTTCGGCTTTGCTCGTCGGTGGGGGGGTACAGGCCAAGAATGGAGCGACCTTCATGTACTTTCTCGGTCACAAAGTCCTCGAAGGCGGTCATCTCAACAGCTTCCAAGGCCACTTCTTCGGCCAGGTGTGCCGGGATCACGATCACGCCTTCGGCGTCGCCCACCACCACATCACCCGGGAAAACCGCCACGTCGCCACACCCGATGGGCACGTTGATGTCCAGGGCCTGGTGCAGGGTCAGGTTGGTCGGTGCACTGGGCCGGTTGTGGTACGCCGGCATGGTGTATTTGGCAATTTCTGGCGAGTCGCGAAAGCCGCCATCGGTGACCACGCCAGCCACGCCACGCGCCATCAGTCGTGCAACCAGAATGCCGCCGGCTGATGCCGCGCGAGGGTCTTTTCGGCTGTCGATCACCAGCACGCCACCGGGTGGACATTGCTCTACAGCGACCCGCTGCGGGTGCTTGCGGTCGAGGAACACGCTGATCGGGTTGATGTCCTCACGCGCCGGTATATAGCGCAGGGTGAATGCTTCACCGACCATGTTGGGCAGTGTGTCGTTGAGTGGGTGAACGTCCTGGATGAACTGGTTGCGCAGCCCGCGTTTGAACAGCGCAGTGCACAGTGTGGCCACGCTGACTTTCATGAGGCGTTGGCGGGTTTCGGCGGTCAAGGGCATGGTGTGTCCAGGTGGGGTTTGATAGAGGTGTGCTGAAGGCGTGTCGCTGGTATCAGTAGATGTCGGGCTCTGCAACCGGCGCACCAAACGCGGTCTCGAGGTAGTCAAAATCGCAGCCTTCGTCAGCTTGCAGAATATGGCGGCTGAACATCCAGCCGTAACCTCGCTCAAAGCGTGGCGCTGGGGGCGTCCAGGCCTGCCGCCTTGCGGCGAGTTCCTCGTCACTGACCTCCAGATGAATACGCCGCGCTGCCACATCCACGCTGATCAGGTCGCCGCTTCGAACCAAAGCCAGGGGGCCGCCGACATAGCTTTCCGGGGCCACATGCAGGATGCAGGCGCCGTAGCTGGTGCCGCTCATCCGGGCATCGCTGAGCCGCAGCATGTCGCGCACGCCTTGCTTGACCAGCTTCAGAGGAATCGGCAGCATGCCCCACTCTGGCATGCCGGGGCCGCCCTTGGGCCCGGCATTGCGCAGCACCAGAATATGGTCCGACGTGACGTCCAGGTTCTCGTCGTCGATCGCCGCCTTCATCTCCGGGTAGCTGTCAAACACCAGCGCCGG
>CAXNFT010000107.1:0-8166 GCA_964201255.1 Rhodoferax sp. | reverse complement strand
GTCTCTTCCACAAAAAGCCTTCGCATAGAATTCAGATCGTTGAACAAAAAGGGCTTTGGCGAGATCTGAACCGCACGCCACCACGTGCTCCATTCTGCCCGAAGAACAGCCGCTTTTCGCCCATGCTCCCCACCCTCACCTCCGATCCCGCCTCTGCCTTGGCCGACCCTGACGGGATGGCCGGGCCGGCCTGCGTGCTGGTGTTCAATGCCAGCGACCCCAGCGGCACCGGGGGCCTGTCGGCCGACATCACAGCGATCGCCTCGGTGGGCGCGCATGCGCTGCCGGTGGTCACCGGCGCCTATGCCCGGGACACCGCACAAATCTTTAGCTATTTTTCGATCGACGAAGAAGCGGTCAGCGAACAGGCCCGGGCCGTGCTTGAAGACGTGGCCGTGCAAGTCATCAAAGTCGGGTTTGTCGGTTCGCCAGACAACCTCAGCGCCGTCGCGGGTGTGTCAGCCGACTACCCGGAGACTCCGCTGGTGGCCTATATGCCCAGCCTGGCCTGGTGGGATGAACAGCGCATTGACGATTACCTGGACGCCTTCAAGGAGCTGGTCTTGCCACAGACCACCGTCCTGGTCGGCAGCCACAGCACGCTGTGGCGCTGGCTGCTGCCCGACTGGAGCACGGAACGCAGCCCCGGCGCTCGCGACATCGCCCGCGCAGCCCATGAATTGGGTGTGCCCTACACGCTGGTGACGGGCATCGCGTTACCAGACCAGTTCATCGACAACGTGCTGGCCACGCCCAATGCGGTGGTGGCCAGTGAAAAGTTTGAGCGTTTTGAAGCCGTCTTCTCAGGCGCCGGCGACACCCTGTCGGCGGCCCTGGCGGCGCTGCTGGCCAGCGGCAGCACGCTGGCCGAGGCAGCCTCTGAAGCGCTGTGTTACCTGGACCGCTGCCTGGACAGTGGCTTTCGGCCTGGCATGGGCCACTTGGTGCCAGACCGCATGTTCTGGGCCCAGTCCGACGATGACACGCCGGACGACCCACAGACCGACATCGAGGCCGAGATCGACGAGAATTCTGCAGCCACACTTCCTCTCAACGGACCCCTATGACCCAACAACACGACCAGAACCAGACCCTGTTTGAACGTGCCCGGCGCGTGATCCCCGGCGGCGTGAACTCACCCGTGCGGGCCTTCAAGGCCGTCGGTGGCACACCACGCTTTATCAAGCGGGCCCAGGGCGCCTACTTTTGGGATGCCAATGACCAGCGCTATATTGACTACATCGGCTCCTGGGGGCCAATGATCCTGGGCCATGGTCACCCGGCCGTGGTGGAAGCCGTGCAAAAAGCCGTGCTGGACGGCTTCTCTTTTGGGGCACCGACCGAGCGTGAGGTAGAACTGGCCGAGGCCATTCTGGCGCGGGTGCCGTCCATGGACATGGTCCGCCTGGTGAGCTCGGGCACCGAGGCCGCCATGAGCGCGATTCGCCTGGCCCGTGGCGCCACTGGCCGCAACAAACTGATCAAGTTCGAAGGCTGCTACCACGGCCACGCTGACGCCCTGCTGGTCAAGGCAGGCTCGGGACTGGCGACGTTTGGCAACCCCACCAGCGCCGGGGTACCACCCGAGGTGGTGCAGCACACCCTGGTGCTGGAGTACAACCACGTGGCCCAACTGGAAGAGGCCTTTGCCCTGCACGGCAAGGACATCGCCTGCTTGATGATCGAGCCGATCGCTGGCAACATGAACTTTGTGCGCGCCTCAGTGCCGTTCATCAAGCGCTGCCGCGAACTTTGCACCGAGCACGGGGCGCTGCTGGTGTTTGATGAGGTCATGACCGGCTTCAGGGTCGCACTGGGCGGTGCTCAAAGCGTCTATGCGCGGGCGCTGCCCGGTTTTGAGCCCGACATGACCGTGATGGGCAAGGTCATTGGCGGCGGCATGCCTTTGGCAGCCTTCGGCGCCAAACGGGCGGTGATGGAACACCTGGCCCCGCTGGGCGCGGTGTACCAAGCCGGCACCCTGTCGGGCAACCCGGTGGCCACCGCCTGCGGTCTGGCCACACTGCAGCAAATCAGCCAACCCGGTTTTTATGACGATTTGGCCCGCAAGACGCGCCAACTGGTGGCCGGACTGCAGGCCGCCGCCGACGCGCAGGGCCTGCCCTTTTGCGGCGACAGCGAAGGTGGCATGTTCGGCTTCTTCCTGATGCCTGAGCTGCCGCAAAACTACCCGCAGGTGATGACCACCAACGGCACGCGTTTCAACCAACTGTTTCACGGCCTGCTCGACCGTGGGGTCTACATTGCGCCAGCCCTGTATGAAGCCGGTTTTGTCAGTGCCGCGCACAGTGACGCCGACATCGAGCAGACCATTGGTGCCGCCACCGAGGTTTTTCGCCTGCTGGGCAGTGCCTGAGGTGCACCGCATTTGTTACAGGCCTTTACATCCGCGATACACCTGCCCGGCCAGTGCCGACCTAAACTTGCGACACATTGAACTCAAGAAGGAATGACACCATGAAAAAAGTTGCTCTGCCCCTGCTGCTGGCCTTGGGAAGCGGCCTGTCCGTCGCCCAAGAGGTCGGCCGTGTGATCAGCTCCACGCCGGTGATCCAGCAAATCGGCGTACCGCGTCAAGTTTGTACCACCCAACAGGTGACCAGCCCCGGTACCAAGTCGGGCGCAGGCGCCGCCATGGGTGCGATTGCCGGCGGCGCCATTGGCAACAACATTGGCGACGGGGCCGGGCGAGCCGTGGCGACCATGCTGGGCTTGCTCGGCGGTGCCCTTTTGGGTGATCGGGTTGAAGGTGCGCCTACCGCTCAAGTGCAGAATGTCCAAAGCTGCAGCACCCAGACTTTTTATGAGAACCGCACAGTCAGCTACAACGTGGTCTACGAGTTCAACGGCAAGCAATACACCGTGTCCATGCCGCAAGACCCTGGTCCGTTTGTCAAACTGCAGGTAACCCCCATCAGCGCGGCCACACCGGTCCCAGCGCCAATGGCCACCTATGTCCAACCAACCGTTGCGGCGCAAGAGGTCATCGTCGTCGAACGACCCACTTATGTTGTGACGCAACGAAACCATTACGCGCGACCCTATTATCCACCCGTGGGTATCAACCTGCATTGGGGATACCCGCTCGAAGGCGGCCACCGGCACTGGCGTTAAGGCCAGCAGTCCTTCCAGCTAATTGCTACTTTTTAAATAGCTAGAAAGATCCAGCCCGTAAGGGCTGGAGGCACTTTTGATGCTTAATGACGGAAGTGGCGAACGCCGCTGAATACCATGGCCACGCCGCGCTCGTCGGCCGCATCAATCACCTCCTGGTCGCGCAGGCTCCCGCCAGGTTGGATCACGCAGCAGGCACCTGCGTCGACCACCACATCCAAGCCGTCACGGAACGGGAAAAACGCGTCGCTGGCCACCACAGCGTCTTGCAGGCTCAAGCCGGCATGGCCGGCCTTGATGCTGGCAATGCGGGCTGAATCGAGCCGGCTCATCTGCCCGGCCCCCACCGCCAGGGTCATGCCTTGGCTGCAAAACACAATCGCATTGCTCTTTACAAACTGCGCCACGGTCCAGGCAAACAGCAGGTCTTGCAACTGCTCTGGGCTGGGCTGGCGCCGTGTCACCACCTTCATGTCAGCCAGCCGCAGCTGGTGGTTGTCAGCGGTCTGCATCAGCAGTCCCGAGCCCACCCGCTTGATGTCCAAGGCGTTGCGGCCCTGCGCCCAGGCGGTATCTCCACCCGGCGGCAGCGCAATCTGCAACACCCGCACATTGGGCTTGGTCTGAAACACGGCCAAGGCCTCAGGGGTGTAGTGCGGGGCCATCAGTACCTCGACAAATTGCTTGGCAATTTGCGCCGCAGCGGGTCCGTCGACCGGGCAATTGAGGGCAATGATGCCGCCAAAAGCCGAGGTCGGGTCAGTCTGCCATGCTCTGGCATAGGCCGCCAGGGCATGTTCGCCCAGGGCCACGCCGCAGGGGTTGGCATGCTTGACGATGACACAGGCCGGCGTCGCGAAGCTCTTCACGCACTCCCAAGCGGCATCGGCATCCGCAATGTTGTTGTAAGAGAGCTCTTTGCCCTGCAGCTGACGCGCTGTCACCAGCGAGCCGGGCGCGGGATGCAGGTCACGGTAAAAAGCCGCCTGCTGGTGCGGGTTCTCGCCGTAGCGCAAATCCTGCAGTTTGATGAAGCAGCCATTCGCCTGCCCCGGGAACAGCTGCCGCACCGGGGACTTGCCATCTTCGGGCAAGCCAAGAGCCGACAAATAGCCACTGATGGCGCTGTCGTACTGGCTGATCCGGTTGAAAGCTGCCACAGCCAGCGCAAACCGGGTTTTGTCTGACAAACGCCCGGCGGCCTCCAACTCCGCCAGAACCGCGGGGTACTGGGTCGCGTCGGTCAACACGCCCACATCTTTCCAGTTCTTGGCGCCACTACGCACCATAGCGGGGCCGCCGATGTCAATGTTCTCTATGGCATCGTCCAGGCTGCAACCGGGCCGGGCCACGGTAGCCTCAAAAGGGTAGAGGTTGACCACCAGCAGGTCAATGGTGTCAATGCCCTGCGCGGCCAGTGCGGCCATGTGCTCGGGCATGTCACGGCGGGCCAGCAGACCACCGTGCACTGTGGGGTGCAGGGTTTTGACGCGGCCGTCCAACATCTCAGGGAAACCCGTGAGTTCAGCGACTTCGGTCACTGGCAAGCCGTGCGAGGCCAGCAGCTTGGCGGTGCCGCCGGTGGAAATCAGCCTGATGCCCAAGGCATGCAAGGCTTGCGCGAAGGCCAGCAGGCCAGTTTTGTCGGAGACCGAGAGGAGGGCGTTCATTTATTTGACCAGCTTGTGCTCAAGCAGCTTCTTGCGCAGCGTGTTGCGGTTGAGCCCCAGCCACTGGGCAGCACGGGATTGGTTGTGGTCAGCGTGCTGCATGACAATTTCCAGCAGCGGCCGCTCCACCACGCTCACCAGCATGTCGTACATGCGGTCCGGCTCGGTGCCCTGCAGGTCGCGGAGGTACACCTCCAGGCTGCTGCGCACACTGTCTTGAATCAATTGCTTGCTCATGGCGTTGTCTCCATATGAGGCTCTGGGTTGGGCCGTTCCACCGCGCGCGCAGCGGGCAGTCGGTCCATTTGTTGATTGAGTCGCTCAAAATAACCGGCCACAGCCAGCAGTTGCTGCCCGCAGTCGTCCATCAGGTTCATCCGATCCCGAAAATCGTCGCTGCCCGGCAGGTCTTGCAGATACCAGGCGATGTGTTTACGGGCAGTTCTAACGCCCAGGTAATCGCCATAGAGGCTGTAATGGTCGTGCAGGTGCTCCAACAACAACTGCCTCACTTCAGCCACCAGGGGCGGCGCCAGGTGCTTGCCTGTCGCCAAAAAATGAGTGATTTCGCGAAAAATCCACGGCCGGCCTTGCGCCGCCCGCCCAATCATGACCGCGTCGGCTCCGGTGGCTGCCAACACCGCCTGCGCCCGCTCGGGGCTGTCAATGTCGCCATTGGCCACCACCGGCACCTTAACGGCTGCCTTGACCGCCGCCACAGTGTCATATTCGGCCAGGCCACGGTAGCCCTGCTCCCGGGTGCGGCCATGCACAGCAATCATCTGGACGCCGGCTTGTTCAGCTGCGATGGCCAAGGCCACGGCATTTTTGTGCGCCTGGCACCAGCCGGTGCGCATCTTCAAAGTGACCGGCACGCGATGGGGGCCGCAGGCCGCCACCACAGCCGACACGATCGCCATCGCCAGCGTCTCGTCCTGCATCAGGGCTGATCCAGCCCACTTGTTGCAAACCTTCTTGGCCGGGCAACCCATGTTGATGTCAATGATCTGGGCACCGCGGTCGATGTTGTAGCGCGCTGCATCGGCCATCATGGCCGGCTCGGTGCCGGCGATTTGCACCGCGATCGGGCCGGGCTCACCATCGTGGTTGGCCCGTCGCGCGGTTTTGGGTGTGTTCCATAGATCTGGCCGTGATGTCACCATCTCGCTCACCGCATAGCCGGCCCCCAAGCGTCTGCAAAGCTGCCGGAACGGCCTGTCGGTTACCCCGGCCATCGGGGCCACAAACAAGCGGTTCGGCAACTGAAAGGGACCAAGTTTCATTCAGGCGAAAAATTGTGGGCGGCGGGCAAAATCAAAGCGGTATCGACCTTCAAAGCAAGGCGTGAACGGCATTCTAACTGCCCAAAAATTCAGCAATTGAAACGCTCTGGCTGGCATAACAGCCCGCCAGCTCAACGCAAGCCCTGCTTATACTCGCGCCCACATGGACGCCTGGATCACCCCTCTGCTGGCCTGGCTGGCGCTGCCAGAATTTGGTCTGAGCACGGTATTTGTGGTGTCGTTTATCTCGGCGACGTTGCTGCCGCTGGGCTCAGAGCCAGTGGTGTTCGGCTTGATCAAGCTCAACCCGGCCATGTTCTGGCCCGTGATCCTGGTGGCCACAGTGGGCAACACGCTGGGCGGCGCGGTCACTTGGACTATGGGCTGGGCGTCTCACCGGGTCGTGGACAAGTACCATCACTCCGCCCACCACGTGCGTGCGCTGGACTGGCTGCAACGCATCGGCCCGAAAGCCTGCCTGCTGGCCTGGTTGCCCGGCGTGGGGGACCCGCTGTGCGCTGTGGCGGGCTGGCAGCGCCTGCCATTCTGGCCCTGCCTGCTGTACATGGGCATTGGCAAATTTCTGCGCTACCTGCTGATGACGGCGGCGCTGCTGTGGGTGTTTCCGTCAGCGGCGCTCAGCTGAACCTTAACCGCTGGCCGATACCGAGCCCTTGCGCCTTCTGCAGCAGGGCATAACCCAGTGCAATGTCACTCAGGGACAGGCCGCGGTGCCAGAAAAGAATGGTTTCAGCCTCATTCTCGCGACCCGGTTTGAGCCCTGCCACCACCTGGCCCATCTCGGCGTACAAAGTCTGTGCCGACAACTTTCCCGCCTCCACATGGGCCCGCAAAGACCCGAATTGCCCGCCCTTGCATTGGCCCCAGTCGTCCACAACGAGTTTGGACATGATGTCGGTCAGGCTCAACTCCACCGCGCTCATGGTCCCGTAAGGCACCACCAAAGCGCCGGGCTTGATCCATTCGGTTTTCAGGAGCGGCGTGGGCTCGCGCAGGCGAGAGGCCTCAACCACAATGTCGGCGCCCGCCACGGTGTCTTGCCAGTTGTCACACACCCGCACCGGTTTGCCCAGATCCTGGGAGAGCCGCTCGCCGAATGCGTTGCGGCTCTCGGGCCGCGCCGAATGCACGCGGATCTCGTCGAAGTCAAACAACTTGTCGAGCAGTCGCACGTTCCAGTAAGCGGTGCCACGGGCACCAATATGACCCAGCACCTTGCTGTTCTTGCGGGCCAGGTACTTGGCGCCAATGGCTGTCACCGCGCCGGTACGCATGTCGGTGATGGCGGAGGCATCGATGATGGCCACCGGGACGCCGGTGCGCGGGTCAAACAAGTTAAGCACCCCTAATTCAGAGGGCAAGCCCTGCTTGTAGTTGTCGACAAAGTCGCCCACCACCTTCACACCGGCCAGGTTGATCGGCGCCCCGATGGCGCCGCGCAACACATTGAAGTGACCGTCCACGCCAGCCTTGGGCGCCAGGTGCATGCGCGGCTCAATGACACATTCGCCACGGCCCTGCGACGCCAGGCTGGACTCTATGGCCTGAAGGATCTCGTCGTCGGTGAGCGCGAGGGTGTCGATGTCGGGCCCGTTGAGGTAGGTGATGTGGATGGGGTTCATGATGTTGCAGGTTCAAGTTCGGTCAAGTTGGCCCGGTTTATAGGTGCAAATCAGGCACCGCGCAGCGTGTAGCCGGCCATGGCAACGCGCACCGCAGCGCGCAGTTGCCCAACCACGTTGTCTGTAAACAAGGCATCCTGCGCGGCCATCGCATCCGGGCCGCAGGGGCGGTCTGCCTGCAGGGGCGCAACGGCGGATCGCACGGCATCAAACACCACCTGCGTGCCAACACCCAGTGTGAGCGGGCCCCGCAAGTCAAGCGCTTGGGCCGCCACCAGCACCTCAATGGCTACCAAATGGCGCAGCAAACGCATCTGCTCGTCGAGTTTACGCACACACAACAGGGCATGGGTGGCGTGGTCCTCCACCGTGTCAGACACCACCACCGCGTCCAGGCTGGCCGGCGTGGCCTTGAGGCGTATCTCGGCATGCAGG
>CAXNFT010000106.1:0-8264 GCA_964201255.1 Rhodoferax sp. | reverse complement strand
GGGACGACAACACGAGGAACATCAAGCAGACGTTTCGCTTGGCTGTGGCACGTAAACGAAGGCCTTGGTTTGACGGTTTGTGGGCAAACGCGGGCGAGCCCGTGAGGCTTACGCCGGTGCGATCAAATTCCTAATGGACAATCTCGGTTAAACGACTTCCGGGGTCTGAACCGTCACCACCACGGTTTGCGCCTGGGATTCACGCTCCCGGTTACGTAACCACCAAACCGCCCCTTTTTTGACAGCACAGTCGCTGCTGTTGAGGCCGAGCAACTGGGCAATGACTTGCCCAAGCACGGGTTGGTGTCCGACGATAAGAACGGTGCCCTTACCATCCGGCCATTGCGATACAGCCAGCAGTTGCTCTGCAGTGCCGTCGCTGGCTAATTCAGATTTGACCTTGTATTTGCGTCCCAGGGCCAAGGCGGTCTGCTCCGTCCGGAGTGCCGGGCTAACGAACACGCGCGCCCCATCTGGCAGTTGGCGATCAAGCCAGGCCCCTATTCTTGCCGCCTGCTTGACGCCACGTGGCGTGAGCGCTCTTTGCCCGTCATTGCAGCCAGGCACCCAGTCATCAGCTTCTGCATGCCGCCATAGCACCAGGTCCATATCAAACGCCCTTAGTGCCGCCATAGCGGGCCATCAGGGCAGCTTGCGCACCGTGTGCGCGGCGGCGTCCCTGGGCCTTCAGCCGTGTATAGGTTCCGTCCGGGCCCATCTCCCAGGCGTCAATGTCATCCTTCAGATAGTCCACGAGTGACTCGTTGAAGACTCGCTGGCATTGCAGCGGGTCTGTCACCTGCCAAGCCAACTCCACCCGCCGCATCATGTTGCGATTCATCCAGTCAGCACTGGACAAGTACAGGGCCTCTACATCCCCATTGCGAAAATAAAACACACGAGAGTGCTCGAGGAACCGACCGATCACTGACCTCACTCGTATGTTGTCGGTTTGGCCTGCGGCTTGGGCTGGCAACATGCAGGCACCACGAACAATGAGGTCAATTTTGACCCCCTTTTGGCCAGCCCGGATCAGCGCGTGAATCAGAGCCTCATCCGTCAGGGCGTTCATTTTGGCGACGATACGGGTGGGCGTACCCGAAAGGGCAGCTAGACCAAGCTCATTGATGCTGGCAACCAATTTGCGGTGCAAGTGAAACGGCGCCAACCATAGCCGGTTCATGCGAGGCAAACGGCTGTGACTGGCGAGGTGAACAAACACATGTTCGATATCCGCCGTCAGTGCGGCATCTGCTGTCAGGTGGCTCCAATCGGTATAGAGCCGAGCAGTACGAGGGTTATAGTTGCCCGTGGACAAGTGCGCATAACGTTTCAGTTGCCGCCCTTCACGTCGTGTGATCAGCATCATCTTGGCGTGCGTCTTCAGCCCCACCACGCCGTACAGGACTTGCGCGCCGATAGACTCAAGGGCCTCAGCCCAGTTGATATTGGCCTCTTCATCAAAGCGGGCCTTGAGTTCAACCACCACAGTAACTTCCTTGCCGCTCCGGACTGCCTCACGCAACAAGTCCATCAGTTCCGAGTCGTTGCCCGTGCGGTAAATGGTCTGCTTGATCGCCAAGACCTGAGGGTCATGGACCGCTTCGCGCAAGAGGTCGAGCACACCGCTAAAACTCTCAAATGGCTGGTGAATCAGGACATCACCCTGCTTGAGTCGGTCAAAAAATGACATACCAGGCGTCAATTGGGTTGGGTGGCAGGGCTTGTAGGCTGGGAAGCACAGCTCAGGCGCGCGCACCAGATCAACCAATTGCGTCAGGCGGACCAGGTTCACGGGGCCTGGCACCCGATACAGCGCGAGACGTGGCAGGTCAAACTGTTTGAGCAAGAAATCCGACAGGAAATCCGAACAGCCCGCTGAGACTTCCAGACGTACGGCTTGGCCAAAATGCCTATGCTGCAAGCCTTGACGCAAGGCCGTGCGCAAGTTTTTGACATCTTCCTCATCGACTGCCAGATCCGAGTGCCGAGTCACGCGAAACTGGGAGAATTGGCCAACCTGCCGGCCCGGGAAGAGATCCGCCAAGTGGGCGCGAATCACACTGGACAGCGATACAAATGCGTGGGGGCCACCGGACACTTTGGCCGGCATCTGAATCATGCGTGGCAGTACGCGTGGCACCTTGACGATCGCGACTTCGTTCTGCCGGCCGAAGGCGTCCGGGCCACTCAGCCGAACGATGAAATTTAGCGACTTGTTGGCCACCTGCGGAAAAGGATGCGAGGGGTCAAGCACGACGGGAATTAGCAAGGGTTGGACGTCCCTGTGGAAATACTGCTTGACCCACTGCCGCTGTGAATCGGACCGGTCACCGTGTGAAATGATCCGGATGCCCTTTTTTTCAAGCGCGGGTATCAGGTCATCATTAAACAGTGCATATTGCCGCTCCACCAGGGTGTGCGCGGCATGCGCCAATCGGTCGAAAGAGGCAATCGTATACGTGCCATTGTCATCCTGGCGCTGATTGGCCAACAGGTGCGACTCAGCTCGCACCTCGAAGAATTCATCCAAATTGGAAGACACGATACACAGGTAGCGTAGTCGCTCCAACAGGGGAACGTCAGTGCGGTAAGCCCAGTCGAGCACACGCTCGTTAAACGCCAGGATGCTGTGATCGCGGTCCAGCAAGGTCAACACCTGCTGCGCTTGCGCTGGTTGCGCAAGGACAGAATCGGGGTTGGGATCGGTTGCGGCCATCAATATCAACCCTTCGTCTGGTCTTGTTAGTCAAAACGCCATTTTTTGACCATTATGTGTCAGTATGATGACAAATTGTCAGACTGAGCGGACCCATGACTGACAGTTGCGGCGCTACCATCGAGCGGCAGCGGGAGTTCAGCGAGCGCCTAACTCAGCCACTTCTGGAAAAACTGGGCTTGTCCCATGGTTGGGTCCAGCTGGTAGTGACTGAATCCGACCCGCTCATACAGCTTTACAGCAGCCCGGTTACCCTGCAGTACCTCGAGCGTGAGCTTGCATGCGCCGCGTTCCCGGGAGATTTCGGTCACCAAGTCGAGCATGTTTTCTGCGACCCGCCGGCCCCGGTACGCTGGGAGCACGACCACGTCATGCACATTGACCAGCGGTTGACAGGCAAAGGTTGAGAACCCTTCGAAGCAGTTGACCAAGCCGATGGGTTCTGACGGCTGATCATCTATACCGCCACCAAAGGCCAAAACACTGAACGCCTGAGGTCGCGCTGCCAAGGCTGCCACCAGGTTTACCCGTGCAAAATCAGTTAGCGGATGCCCACCGCCCATCGGGTCAGAGGCGTAGGCATCCAACAGATAAACCAGGGCAGCGGCATGCTCGGTGTTGGCGTAATCAGCCTGTTGAATGCGGCATAACGGTGCAGTAGCCAGGTTCATAAAGTCAAGCTCGCGGCAATGCGTTCGGCGCCAGCTTGGGCCTGGCCTGCATCGCGCGCCTCGACCATGACGCGCACCAGTGGCTCGGTGCCACTGGCGCGGATCAGGACACGGCCGTGATTGACTAATTCGGCTTCAACGGCACGAATGGCATCCGTCAAGCCAGGGGCGGCCTGCCAATCCTGGCCTGGCCTGAGGCGAACATTGATCAGTGTCTGTGGAAATAACCGGACCGCGGCCAGTAGATCAGCCATTGTTTTGCCGCTGCGGACACAGGCTTGCAGTACTTGCAAAGCGGACACCAGCCCATCCCCAGTGGTGTGCTTGTCCAGCGCCAGCAGATGGCCGGAGCCCTCGCCCCCCATCAGCCACTGTTGGGCCTCCAAGGCTTCAAGCACATAGCGGTCGCCCACCTTGGCGCGTATAAACTGGACACCGCGGGCCTCCAGCGCCAACTGCACGGCCATATTGCTCATCAAAGTGCCGACCACCCCTGGCACCACCTCACCGCGATTCAAACGCTCATCTACCATCAGGTAGAGCAATTCATCGCCGTTATACAAACGCCCTTCGGCGTCCACCAACTGAAGTCGGTCGGCATCGCCATCCAACGCAATGCCATAGTGCGCATGGTGTGCCCGAACAGCCTGGACCAAGGCTTGCGGATGGGTTGCACCGACTTCTTGGTTGATGTTCAGGCCATCGGGCTGACAGCCAATGGCAATCACCTCGGCACCCAACTCATGGAACACCTTTGGCGCAATGTTGTAAGCGGCGCCATGTGCGGCATCGACAACGATTTTCAAGCCTTTGAGCGTGAGGTCGTTGGCGAACGTGCTTTTGCAAAATTCAATATAGCGACCGGCGGCGTCATCAAGCCGACGGGTCTTGCCAAGGTTGGCTGAATCTGCCCACACGGGACGCTGATCAAGCGCCACCTCCACATCACGCTCCCAGGCGTCAGACAGTTTGGCGCCCTGCGCACTGAAAAATTTGATGCCATTGTCGAAAAATGGATTGTGGCTGGCGCTGATCACAACGCCCAAGGTCGCACGCTGGGTCCGCGTCATGTAAGCCACTCCAGGCGTTGGCAATGGACCCAAAAGTACAACGTCAACGCCCGCAGAATTAAATCCGCTCTCCAGCGCACTCTCCAACATGTAACCAGAAATACGGGTGTCCTTGCCGATCAGTACGGTGGGGCGGGTCTCATGCTGCTTCAGCACTCGGCCCACGGCATGGGCAAGACGCAGGATGAAGTCGGGCGTGATGGGCAACTGCCCCACCATGCCACGAATACCATCGGTACCGAAATATTTTCGAGTCATAACTACCTCCAGCCCTTACTGTTATTGAATATACAGCTATCTATTTTATAGCATTCAGTACTTGGAGCGCCTGGACGGTCTCCCGCACGTCGTGCACGCGGACCACAGCGGCGCCGCGTTCGACCGCCAGCAGAGCGGCGGCCACACTGGCGATCAACCGAGGGTGCGAGCCACCGACCGAAATAGCCTGCTCAAGCGAACCCAACGCGGCTACCAGAGATGATTTTCGTGACCAGCCGACAAGCACCGGAAAACCGCTCGTTGTAAGGACCTGTTGCTGAGCCAAAAGCGAAAAATTCTGGGCTACCGTCTTGCCAAAGCCGATGCCTGGGTCAAGGACGATGCGTTGCCTGGCCACGCCCAACAGCTCCAACTGACGCGCAGACCGGGTCAGGAAGTCGAGCACCTGCGGTACCACGTCGCCTACCATCGGCGTCACTTGCATGGTTTGTGGCTCGCGGTGCATATGCATCAGGCAGATGCCACAGTCAGGGTGAGCCGCCACCACCTGTTGGCCACTGGCCGCGGGATGCAGCAAGCTTGGATCGGTCCAACGGAGCGCCCAGACGTCATTAATGATGTCGGCACCCAGATCAAGTGCCGCCTGCATGACCTGAGGCTTGTAGGTGTCGACAGAAATAGGTACACCGAGCTTGACTGCGGCCTGCAGCACTGGCAGCAGCCGACTGAGCTCTTCATCGACAGGCAGGGGCTGGGCGCCCGGGCGGGTAGATTCAGCACCCAAATCCAGCAAGTCAGCCCCATCGTTCAGTAAATGCTCACAGTGGCGCAGTGCGTTATGAACATCAAGGTAGTTACCGCCATCCGTGAATGAATCAGGGGTGATGTTGACAATTCCCATCACCTTGGGCGAAGCCAAGTCCACGAGAAAACGGCTGGTTTGCCAAAACATCGGAGGGCGGTGGTAAGCGACGATGGCTCGGTTTGGCACACCCGCCGGCACAATGGTGGTGCGCCAATTGGGGCCAGCCCCCGCTGGGTCAGAGGATCTCAGGCGGTTGTGGGCGCAGCATCAGGCTTGACAGTAGGTGCACTACCGCCACTGTCGCTGCCCGACGAAGGGGTGCGGGGTGTCCAGTCTTTCGGCGGACGGGGCTCCTTGCCAGCCATGATGTCGTCGAGTTGCTCGCTGTCAATGGTTTCCCACTCCAACAAGGCCTTGGCCATGGCATGCATCTTGTCGCGGTTATCCTCGATCAGCTTACGGGCCAAGCTGTACTGCTGATCGATGATGCGCCGGACTTCACCATCGACCTTCTGCATGGTCTGCTCGCTCATGTTGGTGGTCTTGGTGACCGAACGACCCAGGAAAACCTCACCTTCATTTTCAGCATAGACCATGGGGCCGAGAGCGTCAGTCATGCCGTATCGCGTGACCATGTCGCGCGCAATGTGTGTGGCCCGTTCAAAATCGTTGCTGGCACCAGTGGTCATTTGGTTCATGAACACCTCTTCAGCGATACGCCCGCCGAACAACATACTGATTTGATGCAGCATGTAGTCACTGTCGTAGCTATAGCGGTCTTGCGCCGGCAAACTCATGGTCACCCCTAGCGCTCGGCCTCGAGGAATGATGGTCACTTTATGGACCGGGTCACATTTGGCCAGTAGTTTGCCGATCAGGGCGTGACCAGACTCATGGTAGGCCGTGTTTCTGCGCTCACCCTCAGGCATCACCATGCTCTTGCGTTCAGGCCCCATCAAAATCTTGTCTTTTGCCTTCTCGAAGTCCTGCATCTCCACGGTTCGCGCGTTGCGACGAGCGGCCATCAGTGCGGCCTCGTTGCAAAGATTGGCCAAGTCGGCACCAGACATGCCCGGTGTTCCGCGGGCGATCACGCCTGCATTGACATCCTGTCCCAATGGAACTTTACGCATATGCACATTGAGAATTTGCTCCCGACCGCGAATATCGGGCAGCGTGACATAGACCTGGCGGTCAAAGCGACCTGGGCGCAACAGCGCTGAATCCAAAATATCCGGGCGGTTGGTAGCAGCTACGACAATCACGCCAACATTGGTTTCAAAGCCATCCATTTCGACCAGCATTTGATTCAGAGTCTGTTCACGCTCATCATTGCCACCGCCCAAGCCGGCACCACGCTGCCGACCCACAGCGTCGATTTCATCGATGAAAATGATGCAGGGTGCATTTTTCTTGGCGTTGTCGAACATGTCCCGAACACGAGCCGCGCCAACCCCGACAAACATTTCAACGAAATCGGAGCCGGAAATTGAAAAAAACGGAACTTTCGCTTCACCCGCAATCCCCTTGGCCAACAGGGTTTTTCCGGTGCCCGGAGGGCCTACCAGCAGCAGCCCACGGGGAATGCGACCACCTAATTTTTGGAATTTCTGAGGGTCCTTGAGGAAATCGACCACTTCTTTGACTTCTTCTTTGGCCTCATCGCATCCGGCCACATCTGCAAACGTCACCTGGTTGGTGTTTTCGTCCATCATGCGCGCCTTGCTCTTACCAAAACTGAAGGCGCCACCTTTGCCACCACCCTGCATTTGCCGCATGAAGTACACCCAGACCCCGATCAACAGCAACATCGGGCCCCAGCTAACCAGCAAAGTCATCAACAGGGAGCCTTCTTCGCGAGGTTTAACGTCAAACTTGACGCCATTGGCGATCAAGTCGCCGACCAAGCCACGGTCTAGGTAGGTGGCTGTAGTTTTGATCTTGCGGTCATCATTTGTGACGGCAATGATCTCGGTACCACCCTGCCCCTCCTGGATCACCGCGCTTTTGATGCGCTTGCCGCGAACCTCTTCCAGGAAATCAGAATAACCAAGATAACCGGCTCCCGATGCGCCACGGGTGTCGAACTGCTTGAACACAGTAAACAACACGAGGGCAATCACAAGCCAGACGGCAATTTTCGAAAACCACTGATTATTCAAGCGAAGCTCCAGTTAGGGCGTTGGTGTCATGACTTGACATATTTGAGTCTTATTTTAGTGGTTTCAAGGCAGCGCCAGCTTAGCCCTACAGCTTACTGACTTTAACGCTGGTTTGACCTCAGTTGGGTTTCAACCTTAGCCCGACCAAAAAGGTCTCGGACGATCGATCACGCGAGGCCTTGGGCTTGAGCGGCTTGACCAATTCAAAGGTTTCCCGGAAACGCTTCACGAGGTGATCGTAACCGCCGCCATGAAACACCTTCGCCACCAGCGCCCCCTGCGGCTTGAGGTGCATGACTGAAAATTCAATGGCCAATTCGACCAAATGCTCGATCCGGGCCGAGTCGGCCGATTCAATGCCGGATAAATTAGGCGCCATGTCCGACACCACCACGTCGGCCTTGGTACCCTGCAGTTCGAGAGTCAGTCGCTGCAAGACCTCCTCCTCTCGGAAATCCCCTTGAAGGAACAAGACTCCTTCGACCGGCTCCATGGGGAGGATATCGAGCGCGATGATCCTTCCATTCAGAGCACCAACAGCAGCCCCGCCACCGGTCGCGGTCTTGGGTGACATGCGACGGCGCGCGTACTGGCTCCACGCCCCAGGCGCCGAGCCCA
>CAXNFT010000105.1:0-8294 GCA_964201255.1 Rhodoferax sp. | reverse complement strand
AGCATGGCGGTGACAAAAGCCACAAAGCTGCCCACCGAGGTGGTCTGGTCGGCGCTCTGCAGCAGCGCCACACTGATGACCGACGACAGTGCCACGGCGGCCAGAACCTGGGTCAGCGGTGTCATGGCCGAGCCGGCCGCCGTCGATTTCATGGAAAGTCGGCGCAGCCCGTCTGCCAGTAAAAAAAAGCGATCCGCCTGGGCTCGCTGCGCGCCCTGTACCCGCACATCCCGGTGAGCCAATACATTTTCTTCGACCACATAAGCCAGTTCGTCGGTCGCCGCCTGGCTGCTCTTGGTCAGGCGGTACAGGCGCTTGGACAGCGCGCGCATCACCAACGCCACAGCGGGAAACAGTGCAGCCACGATCAGGGTCAGCTTCCAGTTCAGGATCATCAGGTAAGCCAGCAGCGCCATCAGGGTGACGCTGTCCCGTGTCAGTGTCATCAGCGCACTGACCAGCAGGGTTGAGCCGGTCTGCACCTCGTAGACGATGGTGTTGGCTAACGCGCTGGAAGCCTGTTGTGAAAATAGGGCCAGCTGTGCCCGTTGAAGGCGCTCGAACATAGCAGTTCTGAGCACCAGCAGGCCCTGGGTGGTCAGTTTGGCCAGGGCGATTTGCGCGATGAAACCCGCCAACCCCCGCACCCCAAATAAAAGAATCAAAGCAACCGGCACCATCCAGACCGCCAAGCTGCGCTGCTGGAACCCCCGGTCAAGCAGCGGCTGTAGCAGTGCTGGAATCAGTGGTTCGGTCATGGACATGGTGATGGTCGCCAGCACTGCAACCACCCACGCGGACCGGGGACGCGAAAAATGGCGCCCCACTCGCACCAGGCGCGGCAACAAGGCACTCGTGTTTTGGTCGAGCGCCTGGGTCATGGCTTCATGGTCAGCGGAATCACAACGGGATTATCGTGCCTGAGCGTCAGTCGGCTATGCTTGGGGGAGTTCATCGTCCCAGCCACTTTGCCTGTGTCACTCAGCGTCATCATCATCACTCACAACGAGGCTGGCAATATTGCCGACTGCCTGGCGGGAGTCTCATTTGCTGATGAAATCGTGGTGTTAGATTCTGGCAGCACCGACGAGACTGTCGAGTTGGCCCGCGCAGCGGGCGCCGTCGTGCACGTCAGCCCTAACTGGCCCGGGTTTGGACCGCAAAAAAATCGGGCCTTGGCGCTCGCAGGTGGTGACTGGGTGTTGTCCTTGGATGCCGACGAGCGGGTTACGCCCGAACTTGCTGTACAAATTCAGAAGGCTATGGATGGTGGGGGTGGGCTGGCTTACAAGCTGCCGCGCCTGACTCAGTTTTGCGGGCGCTGGATTTACCATTGCGGCTGGACGCCTGACCATGTGCTGCGTCTTTTCAAACGAGGTGAGGCGCGATTCAGTGACGACATGGTGCATGAGCGACTGGTGCTGAGCCAAGGAAATATCATATGCTTGCGATCGCCGCTGCTTCATTTTAGCTACCCGACGCCGGCTCACTATTGGCGAAAACTCGAACATTACAGCCAAGCCTGGGCACGGCAAAGACATGCCATGGGCCAGACCACATCCATGAGCCGGGCCGCGTTGGCGGGGGTGGTAACATTCGTCCGTGCCTATTTCTTTCGATTAGGCTTTCTGGATGGCGCCATGGGGTTCGCCGTGTGTACTATGCAGGCGCAAGCTGCTTTCGGGAAATACTTCGCACTTTACTGTTTGAACCAAGACCATGAAGCCCCGACCAATTCTTGACCATTACAGGCTGTTAGGTTTCATCCTGGCTGGGCTGGTTCTCGTCGTTGCCGGGGCGGCTCAGGCCCAATTCAAGGTGGATGTCGCCGGTGTTGGCATGCGGCAGTTGCCGATTGCAATCGCTCCATTTCGAGGTGAAGACCTTACCCCTCAAAAACTGGGAAGCATTGTGCAAGCCGATCTGGAGCGCAGTGGACAATTTGTTGGGCTGCCAGTGGGTGGCGTTGTGCTTGATGAGTTATCGCGCCCGGATTTCACTAACTGGCGACAAAAAGGCGCAGATTCGCTGCTGACGGGTAGCGTCACCAGGCTGATTGACGGCCGGTTCGATGTGCGCTTTCGTTTATGGGACGCGGTACGAGGCCAGGATCTGGGCGGCCAAAGTTACGCTGTGACCCAGCCAGACTTGCGCTTGGTGTCGCATCGCATTTCTGATTTCGTGTACGAGAAATTGACCGGCGAAAAAGGTATTTTTTCAACACGCATTGCCTACGTCACCCGCAGTGGTCCGCGTTACCAACTTTGGGTGGCCGATGCCGATGGCGAAAACGCGCAATCCGCCTTGAGTAGCGTTGAGCCCATTATCTCGCCGGCCTGGTCGCCAGATGGCACGCAGCTGGCTTACGTGTCATTTGAGTCGCGCAAGCCAGTGGTCTACACCCATGACGTGGGTTCCGGCAAAAGGCGCCTACTCGCCAACTTTCGTGGTTCTAACAGTGCGCCCGCCTGGTCACCCGACGGTCAAACTCTGGCCATGACCCTGAGCCGTGACAGTGGCTCCCAGCTGTTTGCTCTTAGCGCCGCTGGTGGCGAGCCGCGGCGTCTGGGCCAGTCTGGCAGCATTGACACCGAACCGGCATATTCTCCCGACGGCAAGTACATTTACTTTGTCAGTGACCGTGGCGGTGGGCCCCAAATCTACAAAATGGCGACAACAGGCGGCCCGGCTGATCGGGTCACGTTCGCCGGCAGCTACAACATTTCGCCAGCCATTAGCCCGGACGGTCGCTCGCTGGCCTACATTGCCCGCGCTGACGGTGCTTTCCGAGTGAATCTGATGGATTTGTCCAGTGGCGCCATTACCGTCTTAACAGAAACGACATCGGATGAAAGCCCCAGCTTTTCGCCCAACGGTCGGCTCATCATTTATGCAACCCAGCTTGATGGTCGAGAGGCCCTGATGACCACCACGCTGGATGGCAGAAATAAGGCTAAGCTCAATGGACAGAGCGGTGATATTCGCGAGCCCCATTGGGGGCCTTTTCAGAAACAACAGTTTTGACACGGAGTAATTTTATGAAACCTGTATTGGTCGCAAGTTTATTGGTAGTTTTTTTAACAGCTTGCAGTTCTGTAAAGCTCGACTCGGCTCCTGTGGAGGATAAGTCGGGAAGTCTGGTCGGCAAAGGTGTGGATGCAAGCGGCACGGGGGCTGCTGCCGGCGGTGCCAAGGCTGGTGGTGCGGCTGGTGCTGGTGGTGCAGCTGGTGCTGGTGGTGCGGCTGGTGCTGGTGCTGGTGGTGCAGCTGGCGCTGGTGGCGCAGCTGGTGGTGCAGCTGGCGCTGGTGGTGCAGCTGGCGCCGGTGGCGCAGCTGGCGCCGGTGGCGCTGGCGCGAATAGCGCAGTAGCGCAGGTCGTCACAACTAAAAAACCCGCCGAGCCGGACCTCACAATCAGCTCTAAAGTGATCTATTTTGACTATGACAGCAGTGCCATCAAGCCAGAATTTCAGGCTGTGGTGGAGTCGCATGCGCGCCTGTTACGCGCCGAAAAGTCTCGTCGCGTTGCACTAGAAGGGCATACTGATGCACGTGGCGGGCGCGAGTACAACCTGGCGCTTGGCCAAAAGCGCGCCGATGCTGTTCGCAGTGCCATGAGCCTGCTCGGTGTGCCAGACAGCCAGATGGAGGCCGTCAGCTTTGGCATGGAAAAGCCTGCGGCACAGGGTTCTGACGATGCTTCGCTTTCCAAAAACCGCCGCGTTGAGATCAATTAACGTTGAGTTTGCGCATGATGCCCGTGTCAATCTTTCTGTCATTGGCTCGTTCGTGTGTTGTCGGCCTTTGTTTAACTCTGGCCTCGTCCATGGCGAGCGCAGTGGAATTCTTTGGGGATGACCAGGCACGCAGAGCTATTATTGAATTGCGTCAGCAGGTTGAGGGCATACGACTGTCCGTCGAGACGATGAATCGGAGGGTCGAGACCCTGCTGCGTCAGGCAGATGAGTTACAGCAGCAGAGAATGGGGGCGGTATACCAGGCGATAGAAGCCTTGCGCATCCGGGCCGAAAACGACCGCGCAGATTTCAAGCAGGGCGCAGGCCGCGCGACGGACGAGGTCACTAAGCTGCGGGAAGATCTGCGGGAGGATGTCACGATTGTGAAGGGCGGCATCCTCGGGTTGAAGAACCAGATTGAGGAACTGCGGTCAGAGGCGGCGCGGATGCGTGGCGCGAATGAGCTGTTGAAGCGCGAACTCTCCGATGGACAGATTCGTCAGAAGGACATGGCTGAAGGGCAGGTACGTCAGAAGGACATGGCTCAGGAGCTGGATAAACGGTTTCTAGCCGCGACCCAACGGCTGGAAGAGCGTTTGCTTGCTGCGACGAAGATCCAGAATGAAAATTTCGAAAAGTCTCAAAGCACTATGAAGGGACTGGATGATCGTCTCCTCGCTGCGACAAAGGGACTGGATGATCGTCTCCTCGCTGCGACAAAGGGGCAGGATGAAAAATTTGAAAAGTTTGAAAAGTTTCAAAGCACGGTAAAAGGATTGGATGATCGTCTCCTCGCTGCCACGAAGGGGCAGGATGAAAAGTTTGAAAAGTTTCAAAGCACGGTAAAGGAACTTGATGATCGTTTGCTCGCTGTGACGAAGGGGCAGGATGGTACGCTTCGTACCACGATGCAGGGCCTCGATGCAAAGGTACAGGGACTAGAATCACGCCTTAGTGCCACGGCGCAAGGACTGGACGAACGGTTTCGAGCAGTCGAGCCCGTCAAGGTAACGCTTGATGGCCGCGAATTCATGGCGGAGCAGGCTGAGAAGCGGGATTTTGAAGCCGCACTTGCCCTTTTTCGAAAAGCGGAATTTGCCGGCGCCAAGACGGCATTTTTTGAGTTCTTAGGCCGATACAGCCGCAGTGGATATGCGCCGTCTGCGCTGTTCTGGCTGGGTAACGCCCAGTACGCCACGCGCGACTACACAGGGGCGATGGTTAATTTTCGGGCGCTCATCGCCAATGCGCCGGATCATCAACGCACACCAGAGGCGGTGCTGTCCGTTGCCAATTGTCAATTGGAGCTCAAAGATGCCCGTGGCGCCCGCAAAACGCTACAGGATCTGATCAGTGCCTACCCGAAATCAGAGGCTGCTTCTGCCGCCAGAGAACGTCTGGCCCTGCTGAAATAGTGCGCATGGCAGCCGCCGGCCGATAACTTACTGCCATGCAAGCGCCAGAACTCGCGACTCTCAACGCGCAATTGCTGTGGTTGGCCTTGTGCATCGGCATCGGTTTTGGTGCAATTGCTCAACGCACCCACTTCTGCACGATGGGTGCTGTGAGTGACCTTGTCAACATGGGCGACTGGACCCGTATGCGCCAATGGGCACTGGCTGTTGGCCTGGCCATGGTTGGCTTTGGCGTGTTGGTCTATGCCGGCCGCGTCGACCCAGCCCAGGTGCTTTACGCCTCAAACCGCTGGATCTGGTTATCTGCTCTCGTGGGTGGTGGCCTGTTTGGCCTAGGCATGGTGCTGGCCTCGGGTTGCGGCAGCAAAACCCTGGTTCGCATTGGTGGCGGAAGCCTGAAATCTCTGGTTGTGTTGATGGTACTTGGTGCTTCTGCTTTTGCTACGCTCAAAGGCGTAACCGCTGTGCTGCGAGTGGCCACGGTGGACAGGGTCGCGCTGGATATTTCCGCTGGCACCAGTCTGGCGCCATGGGTCGCTGCAGCCTGGGGCTTGCCACCAGCCTTGACAGCTCTAGTGCTGGGCCTTGGCATAGGCGGCAGCCTGATGCTCTGGGCTATGGCCGGCCGCGGCTTTCGCACACCGGGCAACCTGCTCGCGGGGATGGGGATGGGTGGACTGGTGGTCGCTATGTGGTGGGTGTCTGGTCATCTTGGCTATCTGTCTGAGCACCCGGAAACCCTGCAAGAGACTTTTTTGGCTACCAACTCTGGCCGAGCAGAGGCGCTGAGCTTTGTCGCGCCAGTGGCCTACTTGCTGGACTGGCTACTTTTTTTTAGTGACAAAAGCAAGGTGCTGACGATGGGTATCGTGTCCACCTTAGGCGTGGTGCTGGGCTCATGGTGCATGGCGTTGGTGGCCGGCAGTTTTAGGTGGGAGGGCTTTGGCAGCGCCGAGGATCTGGCCAATCATCTGGTCGGGGCGGTGCTGATGGGGGTGGGCGGGGTCACTGCCATGGGGTGCACGGTGGGGCAGGGGCTAAGCGGCCTGTCCACCCTGAGTGTCACCAGTGTTGTGGCTGTGGCGGGCATCGTCGCCGGTGCGGTGATCGCGCTGCGCTACCAGATATGGCGCGTGGATCAACTGGCTTGAGCCAAGACCGCCGCTTTGGCGGGTTGGCCCGCTTGTATGGCCAAGCCGGCGCCGACCATATCCGTCGCTCGCATGTGGCTGTGATCGGCATAGGCGGTGTTGGCTCCTGGGCGGCCGAGGCACTTGCGCGCAGTGGCGTTGGACAGTTGACACTCATTGACTTGGACCACGTGAGCGAATCCAACATCAATCGTCAGATTCAAGCAGCTGACGCCACCATTGGGCAGGCTAAAGTTCTCGCCATGCGAGACCGCATCCATACGTTCAGCCCAGACTGCCAAGTTCATGCTGTTGAGGAATTTGTCGAGCCCGACAATTGGCAAACGCTGTTGCCCCCAGGTGTGAACGCCGTCGTGGATGCCTGCGATCAGGTAAGAGCCAAGACCACCATGGCCGATTGGGCTCTGCGCACTCGCAGCATTTTCATCTCTGTGGGTGCAGCTGGAGGCAAACGTCTGGGTCACCTGGTTGATATCGATGACTTGGCGAATACCACCCATGACCCGCTGCTGGCCCAGCTGCGTTACAGGCTGCGAAAGCAGCATGGCGCGCCGAGTGTAGGAAAAAAAATCGGCGTGTCGGTGGTCTTCAGCCGCGAGCCCATTGCGCCACCCGATACCTCCTGCTCGCCCCAGCAGGACGCCAGCCTGAACTGTCATGGCTATGGCTCGGTGGTGAGCGTAACCGCCACCTTTGGCCAATGCGCCGCCGGTTGGGTACTGGATAAAATATCGCGACGTGGACCCTGATCGATGGCCTATTTCACCCTATAATTTAGGGCTTCGCGCTGCAGTGCAAACGGTGGCAAAAAGATTGCAGGGATGTTAGCTCAGTTGGTAGAGCAGCGGACTTTTAATCCGTTTGTCGTGGGTTCGACCCCCGCACATCCCACCAAATAAGCTTTACGGCATATGGAAGGCCTGCTATTCAAAAGATAGCAGGCTTTTTTGTTGGACAGTCCGTTGCCAGAATATTGCCAGAATTTTTGGCAATGCCTTCAAATTTGGAGGAGTGGTGCTGGCCAGTCATTGATGTGCTCTGGTGACCTGCGGCCTTCAAAAATCCGATCCGGCCTAACCCCACCGTACCCCCACCCCCCACTCGTGGCAGATGAGACTCCAGCATGGCATTACGCTCTAACCTGCTCAGGCGAACCCACCCCCATCACATTGCGTTTTCTGATCCCCGGGGTGTACGTAAATTTGTTGAAAAGGGATGCGAAAAGTGGTTGCTGTCTTGGTCACCATGCATCCGCCGCTGCCGATGAATGCATCGTCGGCAATCTGTCTAGTCGCCACTTAAGCGCCGGGGGACTTGTGCAAGCAACCGGGGTCTCTGCCTTGGGCATGATTCTTCCCCGACGGTGCCTTTGGATTGACATCATCGATTCAAGCTTGAGACATAATTTACAAAAAGGCGGAGATCGGAAATATATTCTGCTGGCGTTGTTAACGATACTGGTCTCGCTCATCTTTGGATGGAAAAACGAGCCCCGCTCAGGCTCATCTCACGTTGGACAATTCTTTAGATGGTTTCACAGATAAGATTGATGGTAATATGACTAATATTCCATTTGGCTACCGTCGTCTTGAAGAAATCCTCAAAGCCAACTGTGCAGCCAGCACGGATGAAATAATAGTAGCCATGAAGCGTGAATTTGCGGCTTGGCAGGGCACAAATGCACGAAGAGATGGCTTCACATTGGTGGTGTTCATGCTTTGATTAAATCCACGCCAAAGACGGTGGTGTCGCAGAGGGCGGCTGTTGCTCAACAGAGAACCTTCAATCAAATTTAGGAGTAAGCAATGAACGACAAGGAACAAGGTCTAACGGACACCCAGGCTAAAAAAGAGATCAAGAGCAAAGGTCGTCGTCATTTTTTGAAACAAAGCTCTAAAACAGCAGGCGTTATTGTTGCCGGCAGTGCAGCGGTTCTTCAAAACGCAACGGCTCAAGTTGCAGCGCCAGAATGGATGCGGCAACCTGGCAGC
>CAXNFT010000104.1:0-8311 GCA_964201255.1 Rhodoferax sp. | reverse complement strand
GTGTCGGCCGCGCGGGGTTCGTAGCCGGCATCCCGAATGGCCCTGCGCAAGCGCGCATCGGAGGGCCCGTCGGCCGAGACCAGCACGCGCGCAGACTCGGTGGCCAGGTTGACGCTGGCCGTTTTTACGCCTGGCACTTTCAGCAGGGCTTTTTCTACCCTTGCCACGCAGGAGGCGCAGGTCATGCCGCCGATGCCGATATCCAGACTGTCGGGGGGTGCTGTGGGCACCTCGGGCGGCAAAGAAGAAAGTGGGGTCATGGGCCCTAGCCTAAACCTTTTCCAGCAAGGGACAAAATTCTGCTACAAACGTGCTTGACCCCGCGCAAGGAAGTCGAAAACTTCTTGGGCGCTAAACCGAAGGCGAGGAACTTACTTTGCAACACCTTTTTTCTGTCAGCGGGATGACCTGTGGTCACTGCGAAAAAGCGGTCAAGAGCGCCGTGCTTGCGCTTGACGACCAGGCCACCGTCAGTATCAATCGACCAGAGGGTCGGGTTGAAGTCAACTCAGAACAACCTTGGGCAGCTTTGGCGGAAGTGATTGGTGAAGAGGGGTACGCAGTAACCGCGCCACCTGCGGCCGCCTAGAACTGTTTAAGGCCGCTTGGTGCCCGCCAGTTCCGCAGCCAGGGGGAAAGGCTCCACCGGGTCGGCATGTTCGGCGTCACCATGAGCTGGGAGCGGTGTAAACCATGCACCACGCTGGCGGTCGCCGCTGACAGATGCATGGATGCAAGCGCTGCGATGCACCAGTCGTCGTTCTCCGGCGCGAACGTCTGTGCCATTTGGTAGAAAGACTCGCCCAGGATCACCCTGTGAGCCTGGGTGAAGAGTAAGCTCCATAGCATTACAAGATTCACAGGGGGAGCGACATGCCAGAGCCATTGGCCCACTCCGGGGGACATTTGCTTGTAGACCATCTGCGTGCCGTTGCAAGCATGGCTGGCGATTTTTCACGGCAGTTTGATGCCACCGCTGATACCCAACGCTGGGCCTATATGGCGGGGTTGTGGCATGACCTTGGCAAATACCGGCCCGGATTTCAGCGCTACTTGAAGCAGTCGGACAACCCGGATGCGCATATCGAGGGCAAAGTGGCGGGACGTGAAAAAACACACTCTGCGGCTGGCGCACTTTGGGCGATAGAAGCGCTTGAAAAATCGCATGGTGCAAATGGGAAACGGGCTGCCCGCGTGCTGGCTTACCTGATTGCGGGTCACCATGCGGGGTTGGACGACTGGGACGGTGGCCTTAATCAGCGGCTGGCGCAAACCGATTGCCAGACTGAACTGCAGGAAGCCAAAGACGCCGAGCCCCCAAGCAGCATTCTTGAGACGGGCGACTTCGTGCCGGACCTGCGTCAAATTCCCGCAGGTCCTGTAGGCTTTTCTCTCTGGGTCCGAATGCTGTTCTCCTGTCTGGTCGACGCCGCTTTTCTAGACACTGAAGCACACTTTGACGCAGGCAAGCCCGCCCGGCGTGAAGGCTTTTCGACGCTGGATCACATGCGATTGGCGTTTGATGACCACATGGCTGCTTTGCCGGTCGACGACACGCTGGTCAACACACTGCGCGCGGGCATCCTGCGCCAGTGCCGTGACAAGGCGGCGATGTCGCCCGGGTTCTTCTCGCTCACAGTACCCACCGGCGGTGGCAAGACCTTGTCCAGTCTGGCGTTTGCCTTGAATCACGCGCAGACCCACGGCAAGCGCCGTCTGATCTACGCCATTCCGTACACGAGCATCATTGAGCAAACCGCCGACGTTTTTCGCGATGTGTTCAAAACGCTGGGCGATGAAGTCTTGATAGAGCACCACAGCCAGGCCGACGCCGCTGACCGGGATGAGACAGCCCGCAGCCGTCTGGCATGCGAAAACTGGGATGCGCCGCTGGTCGTCACCACCAATGTGCAGTTGTTCGAGTCCCTGTTTGCCGCCAGAACCTCGCGTTGCCGCAAGTTGCACAACATCGTTTGCTGTGTGAAGGAAAACCATGCCCAGTTTTTGTCTTGAAGTCTCCGGCCGGTTCGCCTGTTTTACCCGCCCTGTGATGAAGGTGGAGCGCGTGTCGTATGACGTGATGACGCCCTCGGCGGCGCGTGCGGTTTTTGAGGCAATTTTGTGGAAGCCGCAAATGCGATGGCAAATTTTTCGCATTGAGGTGCGCAAGCCTGTTCGATGGGTGAACTTGCGACGCAATGAAGTCAGGTGGCTAACCTACGCGCTTGCGTGGGGAAATGAATAGAGGAACTCGGAGTCGTTATGTCCAGTAAACAACTTGCTCATTGGCGAAAGTCGGATGAAACACCTCAGGATCTCGACGTTCATTTGATCAATGTCGGCAGACTGTCTGGCGAATTCGCATCAAAAATTCAACTCGACTTGGCTGGAGAGTTGATGGGCTTGCTGCATGATCTAGGCAAATACAGTCAAGAATTTCAGGCTTACATCAAATCCGCGGAAGGGCTGATCAACCCTGACGAAGATGACTATGTTGATGCAATAGAACTCAAGGGCAAAGTTGATCATTCGTCTGCTGGAGCCCAGTACGTTTGTCGTATCCTTTTTGGGGGGAGTGGCATTGGGGCATTGATGGCCCAGTGTTTCGCCTTGTGCATTGCCTCCCATCACTCAGGGCTGATCGATTGCCTTGATGCCAATGGCGAAGATACTTTCACTAGACGAATGCGCAAGGCACAAGAGAAAACCCATTTTGATGAAGTCGTCAAGTTGGCCGAGCCCGCCATTTTGGAGCGATGTGCGGTGCTTGCGTCTGATACCACGTTGGCTGCGAGCTTCAAAGCGCTGGTGCAGAGAATTGTTCAGTTTAGCGGGGCAGAAGCCCCATGCCAACAGCAAATTGGTTTGGCGGTTCGATTTTTGTTCAGCGGTCTAATTGATGCGGATCGTATCGATACAGCGGACTTTGAACACAAGCGTGTTGCCCACCATCGACCTCGGGGAAGTTACGTCGCGTGGCCCTTGTTGATATCTCGACTGGAAAAAACTTTGGGTGCGATGCCCCCAAAGCGACCGATTGACATTTTGCGCAACGATATTTCCAATCACTGCCTTGCGGCAGCTTCGCGAGAGCGTGGTGTCTATACCTTGACCGTCCCAACCGGTGGCGGCAAGACTCTGGCCAGCTTGCGTTTTGCCCTTCATCACGCGGTGAAAAGAAAGCTGGATCGCATAATCTACGTGATTCCGTTCACATCCATCATTGACCAGAATGCCCAAGTGACACGGGCTATCCTGGAACCCGACGATGCGCCCGCCGACCGGGGCAAGGTAGTGTTGGAACACCACGCCAGCATCACACCCGAACAGCAGACTTGGCGTGAAAAGATTTTGTGTGAAAACTGGGATGCGCCCGTCGTTTACACCACCATGGTGCAATTTTTGGAAACACTCTTCGGTGCCGGAACACGCGGCGCGAGACGTATGCACCAGTTGGCCAATTCAGTGCTCATCTTTGACGAAATTCAAACACTGCCGATCAACTGTGTCCACGTTTTCAATAACGCTATCAACTTTTTGGTGGAGCAATGCAACAGCACCGTGGTGTTATGCACTGCGACACAACCGCTGCTCCATCGGGTCGATTCCGGCAAGGGTGCGATGCACCTGGCTGCGCAGCATGAAATCATGCCAAACGTACAGAAACTCTTTGACGATTTAAGGCGGGTTGAAGTGCGCGATGTCTGCAAACCGGGTGGCTGGCTTCGGGATGAAGTCGCTGAGTTGGCACGCGCCGAGCTTGAGCGAGCGGGGAGCTGTTTGGTTATCGTGAATACAAAAGAGGCTGCACTCAAAATTTTCGAGTTGTGCCAGTCTGCTGTTGACCAAGAGGAATTGTTCTACCTGAGTACGAACCAGTGTCCCTTGCATCGAAAGCAGGAGCTAGCCAAAATCCGACTGCGCTTGGCGCAAGGTTTGCCAACGCTCTGCATTAGCACGCAGTTGATAGAGGCGGGTGTCGATGTGGACTTTGGCGCGGTGATTCGTTTCATGGCCGGGATTGACTCCATTGCGCAGGCTGCGGGCCGATGTAATCGCAATGGGCGCCCGGAGCCAGGGCTTGTTCACATCGTCAATCCACGACCTGAAGACGAGCGCCTAGAGATGCTGCCCGATATTGCTACCGGGCGGGATATAGCACCGCGAATCCTGGACGACTACCGGAATGACCCCGCCAGGTACGGTCATAATCTTTTTGGTCCGCAGGCTATGAGTGAGTATTTCCAGTACTACTTTTTCCAGCGCAAAGACGAGATGGCGTTCAAGATTCCTGCAGAAAAAATTGGTCACGCGGATACGCTTTTGAATCTGCTTTCAAAAAACGATATTTCAGTCGCTGATTGCAACCGTAAATTTGGTGTCGTACCTCAACGGATGCTGAACCAGTCATTCATGACCGCAGCCAAAGCCTTCAAAGCGATTGATGCCCCGACGCAGGGCGTAGTCGTGCCGTTTGGAAAGGCTGGCCGCGATCTTGTAGGGCGCCTGCATGGCGCCTTTGATATCGAACTTGAGTTTGACCTGATGCGTGAGGCGCAGCAGTACACCGTAAACGTATTTCCAGGTGTATTGAAAAACCTGCGGGATGCGGATGCGGTCAAAGAAGTCAAACCTGAGACACGTATTCTTACCCTCGATAGCCGTTACTACAGCCTATTGTTTGGCCTATCCACCGAGCCAGTTTCTGAAATGGAGATGCTTTATGTTGGTTAAAAACAGCATTGAATTCAAGGTTCATGGGCGATACGCCCTCTTCACCGATCCCTTGACTAAAGTGGGGGGTGAAAAGTGCTCGTACCACGTACCAACCTACGAAGCGCTCAAGGGCATCGTGAAATCAATCTACTGGAAGCCCACGCTGATTTGGGTCATTGATGAAGTGCGCGTGATGAAGCGCATCCGCACGCAAACCAAGGGTACAAAACCGCAGGAGTTTGGCGGCGGTAATACGCTTGCTATTTACACGTTTTTGGCTGATGTTGAATACCAAGTGCGTGCCCATTTTGAGTGGAATCCACATCGAACCGCGCTGAAAGAAGATCAGATTGAAGGCAAGCATTTCGCAATCGCCCAACGCATGGTCGAGCGCGGCGGTCGGCAGGACATATTTCTTGGGACACGCGACTGCCAGGGTTATGTGGAATCCTGCAGGTTTGGCGAAGGCGCGGGTGAATTGGATGAGGCAGGCGAATTGGCCTTCGGGTTGATGTTTCACGGCTTCGACTACCCGGACGAAACGGGTGACCAAAAATTGCATGCACGCTTCTGGCGGCAAGCCATGAACAACGGGGTCATTCGCTTTGATCGACCCGAAAATTGCACCGTCAAACGCTTTATGCGCGACATGACAGTGAAGCCTTTTGGCATTGACGAAAGCCAACGATCCGTAACAGCTGACTATGCTGAACTGGAGGGATTGGAATGAGCTGGGTTCAGAAGCTGTACGAGACTTACGAGCGAAATGCGGGTCATGAGCCGGATGGTTCTGATTTGCTCATGCCCATTTGCCACACCACGCAGCAGGTGCAAATAGAAATAGTGTTGGATGCTGATGGCGGGTTCAAGCGTGCGACGGTATTGGATAAAAACGTATGCACCACGATGATACCTTGTTCAGAAGAATCTGGCGGACGGGCTGGGAGTAAGCCTGCACATCATCCGCTTTGCGACAAGCTTCAGTATGTTGCGGCTGACTTCCTTAATCGCGGTGGAGAGGTTACTTCTGGCTTTGCCAAACAACCTGTGGAGCCGTACCAAAAGTTTTTGGCTGCCTTGAAGGCTTGGGCTGAATCAGATTGCGGACACCCGAAATTGAATGCGATTTTGCGATATGTAGGGGGCGGCCATATAGTTTCCGATTTGATGCGTGTTGGGGTATTGCAGCCTGATACGGAAGGAAAAATTTTAAAAAAATGGTCAGGCGAAAAAGAGCAAACGCCAGGCATATTCAAGGTGATACAAGCTACACAAACACCTGATGAGGCCTTTGTGCGCTGGCGGGTAGAAGAGCTTGGCAATCCAGTTTCCAGCACATGGCAAGACGGCGCGCTGATCGAGTCCTGGGTCAAATATTACCAAGATCGGCAGACAAAGCGCGGGTATTGCATGGTGACAGGCGAGTATAAGGCGCTATCCATACAGCATCCCGCTAAATTGCGGCATGGCGGTGATAAAGCGAAATTGATTTCTTCCAATGACACTACCGGCTACACATTTCGTGGGAGATTTCTTGACTCGGATGAGGCTGCCAGTGTTGGATTTGAGGTGACTCAGAAAGCACACAACGCGCTTCGGTGGCTGATCGCACGGCAGGCTTATCGCAATGGTGATCAAGTTGTTGTAAGTTGGTCTGTCGGTGGGAAACCAGTCCCTAATCCATTTTTTAGCACACTTGATTTGTTGGGCATTGAGTTGCCAGGGCAAATGGTAGCGAGCAACATTGGTGATGTGGCGCAAGCATTCGCGCTGCGTCTAAAGAATGCTATTCGAGGCTACGGCAAGGAGCTTGCGCCAACTGATGACATTGTCGTCATGGGGCTTGATTCGGCGACGCCGGGTCGAATGGCAATTACTTTTTATCTTGAACTCAAGGGCTCTGAATTTCTTAACCGGATTGAGACATGGCACATGAAATGCGCGTGGCATCAGAACTTTGGCAAGGATAAAAGGTTTGTCGGTGCGCCCGCACCGAGTGATATTGCTGAAGCGGCTTATGGCCGACGCGTGGATGATAAATTGCGCAAGGTGGTGGCGGAACGGCTGCTGCCGTGCATTGTTGATAGTTCGCCGTTGCCGCGCGATCTCGTCGAGTCAACCACTCGTCGAGCCAGTAATCGAACTGGCTTTGAGGATAAATGGGAATGGGAAAAGTGCCTTGGCATCGCCTGCGCACTTTTCAAGGGGAGTCAAACAGAAAGGGATTACCAAATGACACTTGAGACTGATCGTAAGACGCGAGACTATTTATATGGGCGGTTGCTAGCCATTGCCGAAAACATCGAAAGTCGCGCATTGTTTGTCGCGCGTGAAACGCGGGATACAACGGCAGCGCGCTTGATGCAACGGTTTGCGGATCGTCCGTATTCAACGTGGCGAACCATTGAGTTGGCATTGGTTCCCTATAAGACACGCCTAAGGGCATCGCGTGGGGGTTTTCTGTTCAAGATGGATGTACTGCTGGATGACGTGATGGGCGCGTTTTCTGGTGATGACTTTACTCAGGATGGGCCTCTCACTGGTGAATTTCTGTTGGGTTATCACTGCCAACGGCAAGCACTTAAACCCTCTGATGATGCGCCGCAAGCGCAAGAATCTGCCACCGAATCAGTTGACTAAATTAAGGAAAAATCCATGACAACCTTGCAACACAAAATCGATTTCGCCCTCGTGATTCGAGTCAAGAACGCGAACCCCAATGGCGACCCGCTCAACGGAAATCGACCGCGTACCGACTACGGTGGGTTTGGAGAAATCACGGATGTCTGCCTCAAACGCAAGCTGCGTGATCGACTGGTGGAGGCGGGGCAAAGTATTTTTGTGCAGTCTGATGACCGCAAGATAGACGGTGAGCCCAGTTTGCGTGCCCGTGCCGAATCTGAGGCGCATGGACTTGGCAAAAAGTCCTTTGCCAAGGGCTCCAAAAAAGAAGACACAGCCAAAGCGGCATGTGAAAAATGGCTTGACGTACGCTCCTTTGGGCAGGTCTTCGCATTTGGCAAAGAGGGCGATGCAAGCGGGGTCTCCATACCTATCCGCGGCCCGTTCACCATTCAGTCGGCATTCAGTGTGGAACGTGTCAGCGTCACCAGCACCCAGATCACCAAGAGCGTCAGTGGTGAGGGCGATGGCAGCAAACGCGGTTCCGACACCATGGGCATGAAACACCGTGTTGATAACGCGATTTATGTCACCTACGGCAGTATGAGCCCTCAGTTGGCAGAGCGAACAGGCTTTAGCGATGCAGATTCCCAAATCATCAAAACGATGTTGCCCAAGCTTTTTGAGGGTGATGCTTCCTCGGCCCGACCCGATGGCAGCATGGAAGTTTTAACCGTCGTCTGGTGGAGGCACAACAACAAGTCAGGTCAGTATTCATCGGCCAAAGTACATCGATCATTGAAGGTCAATAGTGATGGATCGGCTGAATGCGGCAAGTTGGACGGGTTGGAAGGCGAATTTATTCCGGGTTTTTGATGCAGTTTTTAAAAGGCATCCGCGATGAAAATCTTCCCCACCGAATTCGCTGGCCAAACCATTCGCCGCGTGTACGATGAAGTCACTGAAATCTGGT
>CAXNFT010000103.1:0-8360 GCA_964201255.1 Rhodoferax sp. | reverse complement strand
TGCCGGCGCGCCACCACCTTGAGCAGGTCATGCGCCAGGCGCTGGGCTTTCATGCCCACATTCACCATGGCCGAGCGCGCCAGCCGGATGGTCTCGGGGTTGGTGGCGTTGAGCAAGAACATGGCGGCTGCGCCGGCTGGGCGAAAGCTCTTTTTGCCCATTTTGCGCAACAGATTGCGCATTGCCATGGTGACATCGCCGAAGTCGATGTTGACCGGGCAGGGCGACAGGCATTTGTGGCACACGGTGCAGTGGTCAGCCACGTCTTCAAACTCTTGCCAGTGCTTGATGCTGACGCCGCGGCGGGTTTGCTCCTCGTACAAAAAAGCCTCCACCAGCAGCGAGGTGGCCAAGATCTTGTCGCGCGGGCTGTACAGCAGGTTGGCGCGCGGCACGTGGGTGGCGCAGACCGGCTTGCACTTGCCGCAGCGCAGGCAGTCTTTCACGCTGTCGGCAATGGCGCCGATGTCGCTTTGCTGCATGATCAAGGACTCATGCCCCATGAGGCCGAAGCTGGGCGTATAGGCATTGGTCAAATCGGCCTCTAGCCCCCGTCCCACCTCAATAGTTTGCTCTTTATTTCGTAGCAATTTGCCGCGGTTGAAATGGCCCTTCGGGTCCACCCGGGCCTTGTAATCGGCAAAGGGCTGCAGTTCCTCGTCGCTCAAAAACTCCATCTTGGTGATGCCGATGCCATGCTCACCCGAGATCACACCGCCCAGGCTACGGGCCAGCGCCATGATGCGCTTGACGGCGCCATGTGCGGTTTGCAACATGTCGTAGTCGTCGCTGTTGACTGGCAAGTTGGTGTGCACATTGCCGTCGCCGGCATGCATGTGCAGCGCAGCCCACACCCGGCCCTTGAGCACGCGCTGGTGCACTGTAATGCACTCTTTCAAAATAGGCTCAAAGGCCCGACCGACGAAAATCTGCTGCAGCGGCACCAGCAGCTGGGTTTTCCAGCTGGCACGCAGCGCGTGGTCTTGCAGTTGGGCAAACAGTGCGTCCACTTGGTCCAGCCAGCCCTGCCACAGGGCCCGCACCTCGCTCAGCAGCGCCAGCGCCTGCGCCACCCGGTCGCCCAGCAACTCGGCCGAGGGAATCTCGCCGGCGTCGTCCTGGCGGCCCAGAGGTAGGCCGCCCCGGGTAAAAAATTCAGTCAGGGCGTCGCACAAGGCCAGTTTGTTGCGCAGGCTGAGCTCAATGTTGATGCGCTCTATGCCGTCGGTGTACTCGGCCATGCGTGGCAGCGGGATCACCACGTCTTCATTGATCTTGAAGGCGTTGGTGTGGCGTGAAATGGCGGCGGTGCGCTTGCGGTCCAGCCAGAATTTTTTGCGCGACTCGGGGCTGACGGCAATAAAACCTTCGCCGCTGCGCGAGTTGGCAATGCGCACCACCTCTGAGGTAGCGCGAGCCACGGCGTCAGCGTCGTCACCGGCAATGTCGCCCACGAGCACCATCTTGGGCAGGCCGCCGCGTTTGGACTTGGTGGCATAACCCACCGCCTTGAGGTAGCGGTCGTCCATATGCTCCAGCCCGGCCAGCAACACGCCCGAGCGCTTTTGCTCGGCAAACATGTAGTCCTTGATCTCGACAATGCTGGGCACGGCGTCTCGGGCATTGCCAAAAAACTCCAGGCACACCGTGCGGGTGTGGCCCGGCATGCGGTGCACGATCCAGCGCGCGCTGGTGATGAGGCCGTCGCAACCCTCTTTCTGGATGCCGGGCAGGCCGCTGAGGAACTTGTCGGTAACGTCCTTGCCCAGGCCCTCTTTGCGAAACGAGGGGCCAGGGATGTCTAGCTGAGTCGTGCGCAGCAGGGTCTTGCCGTCGGCCTTGAAGTACTTCAGCTCAAAACTGGCTAGCGTGGCGTCGTGGATCTTGCCCAGGTTGTGGTTCAGGCGGGTCACCTCCAGCCACTCGGCCTGGGGTGTGACCATGCGCCAGCTGGCCAGGTTATCCAGCGCCGTGCCCCAGAGCACGGCCTTTTTGCCGCCGGCGTTCATGGCGATGTTTCCGCCAATACAGGAGGCCTCGGCCGAGGTTGGATCCACCGCAAACACATGGCCAGCACGCTCGGCGGCATCGGCCACCCGCTGGGTCACCACGCCGGCCTCGGTCCAGACTGTGGCCACCGGCTGCGCCAGCCCGGGCAGCGCCAGAAACTCCACTTCGCTCATGGCTTCGAGCTTTTCGGTGTTGATGACCACGCTTTTCCAGGTCAACGGGATGGCGCCACCGGTGTAGCCCGTGCCGCCGCCGCGCGGGATGATGGTCAGGCCAAGCTCGATGCAACCCTTGACCAGCCGGGCCATTTCAGCCTCACTGTCAGGCGCCAGCACCACAAAGGGGTACTCCACACGCCAGTCGGTGGCGTCGGTCACGTGCGAGACGCGGCTCAAGCCATCGAACTTGATGTTGTCACGCGCGGTCAGGCGGGCCAGCGTGCGCAGGGCCTTACGCCGCAGCGCAGCCACTTCAACAAAAGCAGCGTCAAAGGCTTCTACCGCCACACTGGCGGCCTGCAGCAGCTCGCCCACCAGAGCGTCACGCTGTAGCTCGACGCCGGGGGTGCGGCGCTTTTGCACCTCGGCGAGCCGGTGATGCAGGGCTTCCACCAGCAGGCGACGGCGCTTGGGGTTGTCCAGCAGGTCGTCCTGCAAATAGGGGTTGCGCTGCACCACCCAGATGTCGCCCAGCACTTCGTAGAGCATGCGGGCCGAGCGGCCGGTGCGGCGCTCGTCACGCAGTTGGTTGAGCGAGTCCCAGGCGCGGGCGCCCAGCAGCCGGATAACGATCTCGCGGTCAGAAAACGAGGTGTAGTTGTAGGGTATTTCCCGGATGCGCTCATGCGGATGCGGCGCAGTGGCGGCACCGGCCATCAGGTGTTGGATCGGCAAAGGGGCATTCATTGGCAAATGGTACCGCAGTGCAGCATTCACCCACGACCCTGATGGAAACCCCGACAAAGCCTGGCCAAAAGCCGTGTTTAATACAGCTTGCGGTTCATTGACTTATTTTTGTCGCACTTTTGTCACAGTCCGACACTATCCTCTGATGACTTCACCCAAGGAATTACCTATGAAATTGAAACTTGCAGCCATCGCTCTGGCAAGCGCCTTTACCGTCTCGGCCCAGGCCCAGACTGAAATCCAATGGTGGCATTCCATGACCGCCGTGAACGGCGAAGTGGTCAACGACCTGGCCAAAAACTTCAACGCCAGCCAGAACAAGTACAAGATCATGCCGGTGTTCAAGGGCAGCTACGACGAATCCTTCACTGCTGCCGTGGCTGCGCACCGTGCTGGCAACTCACCACACATTTTGCAGGTGTTTGAGGTCGGCACCGCCACCATGATGGCCAGCAAGGGTGTCACAGTACCCGTTGGCAAGGTCATGAAAGACTCGGGCGAAAAATTCGACCCAAAAACTTACGTGTCAGCCGTGGCCGGTTACTACACCGCGCCCAGCGGCGAGATGCTGAGCTTTCCGTTCAACAGCTCGACCACGGTGTTTTACTTCAACAAAGACGCCTTCAAGGCGGCTGGCATTGACACTGCCAAAGCACCCGGCACCTGGCCAGAGGTGGCATTGGCCGCGGCCAAGCTCAAGGCCAGCGGGCACAAATGTCCGATCAGCATCGCCTGGCAGGGCTGGACCCAACTGGAGAGCTTCTCGGCCTGGCACAACGTCGAGTTCGCCACCAAGGGCAACGGCCTGCAGGGGCTGGATGCGCGCATGAAGGTCAACTCACCGCTGCACGTGCGCCACATCGAGAACTTGGCCAACATGGCCAAACAGGGCCTGTTTGTCTATAAAGGCCGCGCCAATGCGCCCGAGGCCAGCTTTATCTCCGGCGAATGCGCCATGATGACCACCTCCACCGGTTTCTACGGCAACGTGGCCAAGAACGCCAAGTTTGACTGGGGTCTGGCACCGCTGCCGCATTACCCCGATGTCCCCGGCGCACCGCAGAACACCGTGATTGGCGGCGCCAGCCTGTGGGTGATGGCCGGCAAGAAGGCCGAGGAGTACAAAGGCATTGCCCAATTCTTCACCTACCTGTCCAAACCCGATATCCAGGCCGCCACGCACCAGCGCACTGGCTATCTGCCCATCACCATGGCCGCGTATGAGCTGACGGACAAGTCTGGCTTTTACGCCAAGAACCCTGGCACCGACGTGGGCGTGACGCAGATGATCCGCAAGACCACCGACAAATCACGCGGTATCCGTCTGGGCAACTACGTGCAGATCCGCACCATCGAGGACGAAGAACTCGAGCAGGTCTGGGGTGGCAAGAAGAGCGCCCAGGAAGCGCTGGACAGCATTGTCAAGCGCGGCAACGAGCTGCTTGAGAAATTTGAAAAGGCTAATAAGAAGGGCTAGTGGAAAAGCGCGTCGTATTCCGATCCCGCTGGCTGCCGTGGGCGCTGATGGCGCCCCAGCTGCTGGTGATCGTGTTGTTTTTCTTCTGGCCGGCTGGCCAGGCCCTGGTGCAGTCGCTGCAGCAGTCAGACCCCTTTGGCACGTCGGTGGAGTGGGTCGGGCTGGATAATTTTCGTGACCTCTGGAACGACAGCACCTACCTTGCCTCGTTCTACACCACGGCCATTTTTTCTACCTGCGTGGCGGTGGCCGGCATCAGCTTGTCATTGTTGCTCGCGGTGTTTGCCGACCGGATTAGTCGCGGCGCACTGGCCTACAAAACGCTGCTGATTTGGCCCTATGCCGTGGCACCCGCCGTGGCAGGGGTGCTGTGGCTGTTCATGTTCGCGCCCAGCGTGGGCGTGCTGTCCTACGCCCTGCGCAGCCTCGGCTTGGACTGGAACCACCTGCTCAACGGCACCCACGCCATGACGCTGGTGGTGATGGCCGCGGTCTGGAAGCAGATCTCCTACAACTTTTTATTCTTTTTGGCCGGGTTGCAGAGCATTCCTAAATCATTGATTGAGGCCGCGGCCATCGACGGTGCCCGGCCCTGGCGGCGTTTCTGGACCATCGTGTTCCCATTGTTGTCGCCCACCACCTTTTTTTTGCTGGTGATCAACATCGTCTTCGCGTTTTTTGACACGTTTGCCATCATCGACGCCGCCACCCAAGGCGGCCCGGGCAAGGACACCGCCATCCTGGTCTACAAGGTGTACTACGACGGCTTCAAAGCCATGGACCTGGGGGGCTCGGCCGCGCAGTCGGTGGTGCTCATGGTGATCGTGGTGATGCTGACGGTGGTGCAGTTCCGTTTTGTCGAAAAGAAAGTGAATTACTGATGCGCAGGCCAGGTCATGGTTGAGCGTCGTCCCTGGGTAACGCTGCTGTCTCACACAGTGCTTATCGCAGGGGTGCTGGTGGTGGCCTTTCCGCTCTACCTGACCTTTGTGGCCTCGACCCAGACGGCGCAGGACATTGTGCAGGCGCCCATGCCGCTGCTGCCGGGCAGCCACCTGCTTGAGAATTACTCGGCAGCCTGGAACGGCACCGGTGGCGGCTCGGGCTCCAAGGCACCGGTCGGCCACATGATGCTGGTCAGCCTCATCTCGGCCCTGATGATCGCCATCGGCAAAATTACGATCTCTTTGCTGTCGGCCTTTGCCATTGTTTATTTCCGCTTTCGGTTTCGCATGTTCTTCTTCTGGGCCATCTTCATCACACTGATGCTGCCGGTCGAGGTGCGCATCAGCCCGACCTACAAGGTGGTGTCGGATTTGGGCATGCTCAACAGCTATGCCGGCCTGACCATCCCGCTGATTGCATCGGCCACGGCCACGTTTTTGTTTCGCCAGTTCTTTTTGACCGTGCCAGAAGAGCTTGTGGAGGCGGCCCGCATTGACGGGGCCGGGCCGATGCGCTTTTTCAAAGACATCTTGCTGCCGCTGTCGAAGACCTCGATCGCTGCGCTGTTTGTGATTCAGTTCATTTATGGCTGGAACCAGTACCTGTGGCCGCTGCTGGTCACGACCAACGAGAACATGTACCCGGTAGTGATCGGGATCAAGCGAATGATCTCGGCGGGTGACTCAGAGATGCAGTGGAACGTGGTCATGGCCACCGCCGTGCTCGCCATGCTGCCACCGGCGCTGGTGGTGATGCTGATGCAAAAATGGTTCGTCAAGGGCCTGGTGGACACGGAAAAATAGGCCGGCAACCGGTCAACTCAATATGGCATCGATCAGTCTGCAAAACCTCATCAAGCGCTACGGCGTGGGCAAGTCCGCCAACCAGGTGATCCACGGTGTCAGCGCCGAGGTCGCAGACGGCGAGTTCATTGTCATCGTCGGCCCGTCGGGCTGCGGTAAGTCCACGCTTCTGCGCATGGTGGCCGGGTTGGAAGAGGTCACGGGCGGCGAAATCAAAATCGGCAGTCGAGTGGTAAATAACTTGGAACCCGCCGAGCGCGACATTGCCATGGTGTTCCAGAACTACGCCTTGTACCCGCACATGAGCGTTTTCGAGAACATGGCCTATGGCCTGAAGATTGCCAAGGTGCCGCCCGCCGAGATCCGTCAGCGGGTGGACAAGGCTGCAGCGATTCTGGAGATCGGCCCGTATTTACAGCGCAAGCCGCGAGAATTGTCCGGCGGGCAGCGCCAGCGGGTGGCCATGGGCCGGGCCATCGTGCGCCAGCCTCAGGTTTTTTTGTTTGACGAGCCCCTCTCCAACCTGGACGCCAAGCTGCGCGCCCAGACCCGGCTGGAGATCCAGAAGCTGCACCGCGAGTTGGGCATCACCTCGCTGTTTGTCACCCACGACCAAGTGGAAGCCATGACGCTGGCGCAGCGCATGATGGTCATGAACAATGGTGTAATGGAGCAGTTTGGCACGCCCGAGGAGGTGTACAACCGGCCGGCTACGACCTTTGTGGCCAGCTTCATAGGCTCGCCGCCCATGAACCTGCTCAAACAAGCGCCCGATGCCCGCCCCGACACCATCACCGGCGTGCGGCCAGAGCACCTGGACATCGGACCGACCGGCTGGGCGCTCAAGGTAGAGGCGATCGAACTGCTGGGCGCCGAGCGGCTGGTGTACGGCCGCTGGCAGCACGGCGGCGACGAGGTGGTGGTACTGCGTACTGAAGAATCCCACGTTGTACCCGGCCTGGGCCATACCATCCACGTGCAAGCCCGCCCCGGCAAAATTCACTGGTTTGACGCCGCAAGCGGCCAACGAAAGGACGCTCCATGACGCCTGTCAGCACCGAGCATTGGCCCTACCCGAGGTGGGTGGCACACCGGGGCGCCGGCAGGCTGGCCCCGGAAAACACCCTGGCCAGCTTTCGCCTGGGTGCAGCGCACGGTTACCGCATGTTTGAGTGCGACGTCAAACTCAGCGCCGACGAGGTGTCTTTTTTGATGCATGACGCCACGCTGGGCCGCACCACGAACGCCCGGCAACAACTGGGCGCGGGCGTCAGCGCCGTGGGCGGCGACCACCCCTGGAGCGCGCTGGCCCAACTTGACGCTGGTGGCTGGCATTCCCGCGCCTATGCCGGCGAGCCATTGCCGACGCTGGCCAACATCGCCCACTATTGTTTGGCCAACGGGTTTTTTCTCAACATCGAGATCAAACCCACGCCAGGCCTGGCGCGCCGCACCGGCGAGGTGGTAGCCCAGCAGGCCGCACAACTTTGGTCGGGCGCTGCAGTGCCGCCTTTGCTGACCTCGTTCGAGCCCGAGGCGCTGGCCGGCGCGCGCGGCACCCAGCCCGAACTGCCGCGCGGTCTGCTGCTCGACACCCTATGGACCGGCTGGCTGGAAACCGCCCTTACCCTGGATTGCGTGGCTATCGTGTGTAACCACGCGCTATGGGACACCTCCAGCGTTCGGCAAGCCAAAAGCGCGGGGCTTCGCACCCTGAGCTACACCGTCAACGACGAATGGGCGGCGCAACGCCTGCTTGATCTGGCCACCGACGCCATCATCACCGACAGGGTGGATCTGTTTCCGCCGGCTTGAAGCTGCGCGCCTTTGATATCATTTCCTTCATTTGCTGAAAGGATGCCCAAAATGACCTTTAAATTCAAACAACTCGGCTTGGCCCTGGCCGCAGGCGCCCTGCTGCTGGCCGGGTCGGCCCAAGCGGCTGACCCCAAGGTGCTCAATATTTACAACTGGTCAGACTACATCGCCGAAGACACGATCAAGAATTTTGAGAAAGAAACTGGCATCAAGGTGCGCTACGACACCTATGACAACAACGAAATTTTGCATGCCAAGCTGGTGGCCGGCAAAACCGGCTACGACATCGTGGTGCCGGGCTCCCACTTTGCCAAGACCCAGATCGAGGGCGGCCTGCTGCAGAAGCTCGACCGCAGCAAACTCAGCAATTGGGGCAACCTCGACAAGGGCCTGCTGGACCAG
>CAXNFT010000102.1:0-8371 GCA_964201255.1 Rhodoferax sp. | reverse complement strand
CGCCTGCGGTTTTGAGGCGCGACAACATTTTTGGCAATGCCCGGGCTGCCAGGCCTGGGACAGCTACCCGGCGCGGCGGATCGAAGAACTATGACTTTAAACTTGCCCGCATGATGGTGACACGAGAACAACTCAAAAGCGCACGCGTTTTGGTGGTGGGCGACGTGATGCTGGACCGCTACTGGTACGGCAGCGTTGACCGTATCTCACCAGAAGCGCCGGTACCGGTGGTGCGCATCACGCGTGAAGAAGAGCGCAATGGCGGCGCGGCAAATGTGGCCTACAACGTCGTGTCGCTCGGCGCGATGGCCTCTTTGCTGACCGTGGTCGGTGACGACGAGGCCAGCCGCAAGCTGGAGGCCCTGGTCGCCGGCACCGGCATTCGCACCCATTTTGGCCGGGACCCCGCGCTCAAGACCACGGTCAAACTGCGCGTGATCGGACGCCAGCAGCAGCTGATTCGCCTTGATTTTGAGAACACCCCAAAGACCGAAGGACTGGCCTCACAGACCGCGACCTTCCAGCATTTGCTGGCTGAGCATGATGTGGTGCTGTTCTCGGACTACGGCAAAGGCGGTCTGGCCCATGTGAGTGACATGATTGCCTGCGCCCGCGCTGCCGGCAGGCCAATTTTGATTGACCCCAAGGGAAGTGACTACTCCCGCTACCGCGATGCCACTGTGATCACGCCAAACCTGACTGAGCTGCGTCAGGTGATCGGCCCTTGGGCGGACGAGGCTGAGTTGCAGACCAAATGCCAGGCCCTGAGAGAGCAGTTGGGGATCGACGCTTTGCTGCTGACCCGCAGCGAGGAAGGCATGACCCTGTTTGACGCGCAGGGCGCGGCGCATGTCAGCGCCCAGGCGCGTGAAGTGTTCGATGTCACGGGCGCCGGTGACACCGTGATCGCCACCATGGCGGTGCTGGTGGCCGCTGGCCTGAGCCTGCGGGAGGCCCTGCCCCTGGCCAACCGGGCCGGTGGCCTGGTGGTAGGTAAGTTTGGCACGGCCAGCGTGTCCTATGAGGAGTTGTTCGCATGACCCGCATCGTTGTCACCGGCGCCGCCGGCTTCATTGGCAGCAACATCATCCGTGGCCTGAACGCCCGCGGTATTGATGATGTGATCGCCGTCGACGACCTGACCCAAGGCGACAAGTTCCGCAACTTGGCCGACCTGCAGATCGCCGACTATGTGGATGCTGGGGCTTTTTATGAGGATTTTGCCCATGGCAGCTACGGCCAGGTTGAGGCTGTGTTCCATGAGGGCGCCTGCAGTGACACGATGGAGAGCAACGGCAAGTACATGATGGACAACAACTACAGCCTGTCCTGCAGCCTGTTCCATTCCTGCCAAAAGCGTGGCGCACGCCTGTTGTACGCCTCCAGCGCGGCCACCTACGGCGGCTCGGACACTTTTCGTGAAGAGCCGGCGTTTGAGCGTCCGCTGAACGTCTACGGCTACTCCAAGCTGCTGTTTGACCAACGCATGCGGCGCGAATGCGGCACTGACTTCAAACGCTCGGTGCTGGGCAAGACCGGTCAGGTGGTGGGGTTTCGCTACTTCAATGTGTATGGCCCGCATGAGCAGCACAAGGGCCGCATGGCCAGCGTGGCATTTCACCAATTCCACCAGTTTGAGGCTGAAGGCCGGGTCAAGCTGTTTGGCGACTATGGCGGCTACAGCCCCGGCGCCCAGATGCGCGACTTTGTCTTCATTGACGATGTGGTGGCCGTCAACCTGTGGTTCTTTGACCACCCCGGCATCTCGGGCATCTTTAACCTGGGTAGTGGCCAAGCTCAGCCCTTCAACGACGTGGCCACCGCCGTGGTCAACACCCTGCGCCAGCAGCGCGGCGAAGCTGCCCTGACCCTGGACGAACTGGTAGCGGCCCAACTGATCGAGTACGTGCCTTTTCCGGATGCGCTGCGCGGCAAGTACCAGTGCTACACCCAGGCCGACCTGACAGCGCTACGCGCCACCGGCTGCGGCCATACCTTTGCCAATGTGCAGAGTGGCGTAGCAAAGTACGTGCGCTGGCTGGCAGAATGGAGCCGGCATTGAACCTTTTCCCCAACCTAGGAGTTAGACCATGTTGAAAAAAATTCTGTCTGTGTTTTTGATGCTGTACGCCGCAGCCAGTTTTGCAGCCGTTGATGCCAACAAGGCCAGCGCGGCCGAGTTGGACAGCGTCAAGGGCGTTGGCCCAGCCATGTCGACCCGGATTCTGGACGAGCGCAAGAAAAGCAACTTCAAAGACTGGCCCGACTTCATCGCCCGCGTCAAAGGCGTGGGCGAAGCCACGGCTGCCAAGTTGTCCAAAGAAGGCCTGACGGTGAACGGCGCTGAATTCAAGGGTGCCACGGCCGCCAAGGCTGAACCGGCCAAGCCGGCGGCGAGTGCGGCCAAAAAGTAAACGATCTGCCAATTCACCAGTCAAGTGCCTTGCTGCTCTGGTCCAGCGGCTCGGCCATGCCAGCTTTGATGGCTTCCCGCATTCCGGGTACGTCCAGCAAATACAGGGTCTCCTGAATCGCCCGCCAATCCTCCTCCACCACCAACACGGCGCTGCTGCGCTTACCGGTGATGTAGATCTGCTCATGGCCTGCGGCGGTTTGGTCGATCAGGCGGTAGAGATTGGCACGGGCTTCGCTGGCGGTCAAAATAGTCATGTCAAACTCCTTGAGCTAAGCGTGCGTTAACAAGTACGTTTTTGCCAAGTCTTCGAGCAGACCGCCCGCCCGAACGCAAGACGGCGCGGGCCAGCATGGCCTCATCCAGTTCAGGCAGTTCGTCGTAGTCGCCCTCACCAATCGGCCGGACGTCGACCCGCCCTAGGTCAGATGACGCGGAACGTTGCAATCCTGAGTATTCCGGTCCAACGTGACCGGTGATTCCGGGAACGTGACGGCTACAACTGATCACGGCAATCGGCACGGCGGTATACGCCGTTGGCATGGTGTTGCGCATAAACGAAACCTGCGGGTCGGGTAGCTTCAAGCATTTTGCAAGGAGCCCAATGCCCGCTTTAAGCATCAATAGGCGCAAACTCAAAGACGCCCTGCGTCTCAAGTTCGAGGGTGGACAGTCCCACCAACAAATCGCCCAGGCATTGGGCATCTCCAAAGGTGTTGTCACCACATACGTGGGCCTGGCGGTTGCCGCCGCTTTGGACTGGGCGGCGATTGCAGCCATGGATGAGGCCACTCTGGAGCGACATCTGCTGGCATCGTTGCGCCCCAGCGACAGCTACGCCGCAATGTGCGCGCATTCTGGCGCTCGCATCAAGCCGCATGGTGGACGCCTGAACCGCTATGGCAGCAGGCGTGTGCGTCATGGCGCGCCATCGGCTTGTTCCCCGATGAAGCGTTTGAGCACCAAGACGAATGACGGATGTGATCACCTTCCCGGTGATGCCTAAAACATCATCGGTTTGGCCGCCGTCACCATGCTGTAACAAGTGCTTGTAACCAATACCATCTCAGCGGACGCATTTTGAGAATTTTTTGCCGCCGTGGTGTCAGATTGAGGATGAAACAACCGTCGCCTCCCACACCTTATGGACGGATTGCGTCAAAAGCCCGAATCGTACTATTGAAACATATATTGTTTTAATAGTATTTATTCGCTATAATTTATGTCATCAGATCAAATGCCATACAGGAGCGCAAAAATGACAGCCGTACTTGAGCATCAGCCCCCCGTATCGGAAGACCGAGGCGCGTTAGCAAAAATGGTGATGACCTTGCTGGATCACTGGAAGTTGCCCACGGAAGATCAGGCCGCGCTCTTGGGTATTGCTGCCAGCAACCGCGCTGCACTGACGCGCTACCGCAAGGGCGAGCCTATTGGAACCAGCCGCGACCAGTTTGAGCGTGTCGGCCATCTGCTGGGCATCCACAAGAATCTGCGTCTGCTGTTCCCACAAAACCGTGACTTGGCATACCGCTGGATGTCCACACGCAACAAAGCATTTGACAACCTGACCCCTGTCGACATCGTGAAGGAATGGGGTTTTGCTGGCTTGTTGATGGTGCGCGCCTATCTGGATCGGGCGCGTGGCGTTTGATGGAACAGTTGTTCTCTCACCTCACGCTGACGGATGTTCACTGCAACGTCATTCGCAATATTGTTTCTATCAGATCGCCACAAGACCTGTTTGATGACTTGTCGAGCAGCCCAGAAGAGTGGGCACTAGCACAACAAGTTGAAGACGAAGTGAGGCCGCCGCCATATCGGTCTCGAACCCCCGTCATCCACAGGCCGTTTGAGGATGCCGAATGGTTCAACGCGATTGGGTGGCCTTTCAAGCACTGGCAAGCCAGCCGATTTTCTGATGGGTCATTTGGAGTCTGGTACGGCTGTGACACGGTGGAAACCTCCGTGCATGAAACCGCCTACCACTGGCTCAGCGGATTCTTGACCGATGCAGGGTTTGAAAAAGAGAAGGTCATTGGTGAACGTAAGCTGTATGAAGTTGCCTGCGATGCGGCGCTGGTGGACTTGCGGCCATTGACCACCACACATTCAGGCCTGATACACAAGACCGACTACAGCACCGCCCAGTCGGCAGGCGCAAGACTTCACCGCGAAGGGCATCCAGGACTGGTGACGGCATCCGTACGCCATGCGGCAGGGCAGAACTATGTCGTCTTGAACCCCGACGTTCTGTCCAACCCACGACACCATTGCCAATTGTCTTATCGGCTTGAAGGCCATCGCATCGTCATTGAGAAACAGCCCGGAGTTGCTTGGATGGAAATCGACACTGCTGCGCTTTGAACCGTGATGCCGATGCAACCATGTACAAACTGTGATAGGGATCCCGGCACATCAGATCGATGATTCAAATCTGGACATGAGGGGTGGAGCCGCCATCAACGTACCAATTGGCGCCAGAGACGAAACTCGCCGCAGGACTGGAGATAAATGCGACGATCCGGGCGATTTCATCGGGCGTGGCAAGCCGGCGCATTGGGTTACGTTGCACAACAGACATGTAACGCTCGGGCTCTTCGCGTTTGACTTTGTCCCACAGCCCCCCATCGGACAGTGTGTCACCGGGCGACACCGTATTGACCCGAATGCTGGGCAACAGTCTTGCTGACAAGCTTTTCATGTAATGGGCCATCGCAGCCTTGGCTGCGCCATAGGGCGCCGACCCGGGTGCTGCCAATGAGGATGCTTTTGATCCGATGTAAGTGATGGCCGCATGCTTGGACCGTGACAGTTGCGCAATGGCGGCCTCGGTCAGTGCCACCGTGGCATTGATATCGATGGCCAAGGTGGCGTCCCAATCCCGCGACAGCGCACTGACGGCGGGCACAAAAATGTCGATCTGTCCGATGTCGTTCAACCATGTCTGAAAGGCTGGGGTGTCAACCACATCCAACACGATGCCTTGAACTTTGCCGGCTGAACCGTTCGCAGCGGCAACCATTTCACGAACACCCTGCGCTCGCCGCGCGCAGAAGAAAACATGGCACCCTTCTGCTGCGAAAGTTCGGACGATGGCCGCACCGATACCGGCAGAACCACCTGTCACGACCACTTTCAGGCCCTGAAGGTTCAGGTTCATGGACTGCCTGAGCCGCCTTGATGCAACGTAACGAGGTCAGGCGCGTCGCCCCTTTCCGCCACCCCATACCCGCCCCCACCCGGCGTCACCACCTCAAACACATCGCCAGGCTGCATCTGCACCTGGCCGATGTGGCCCAGGGTTTCGACCGTGCCGTCGGCGCGCAGCACACGGTTGGTGCCAACCACGCCGGCTTGGCCGCCGGCCATGCCAAAGGCGCCGTGGGTGCGGCCGTTGGACAGGATGCTGGCGGTCATGGGCTCCAGAAAGCGGATGCGGCGCACGCCGCCGTCACCGCCGCGCCAGCGGCCTGCACCGCCCGAGCCCGGGCGAATCTCGTAGCTGTCCAGCCGCACCGGGAAGCGGAACTCCAGCACCTCAGGGTCGGTCAGGCGCGAGTTGGTCATGTGGGTCTGCACCACGCTGGTGCCGGCAAAGCCCTCGCCCGCGCCCGAGCCGCCGGCCACCGTCTCGTAGTACTGGTAGCGTTCGTTGCCAAAGGTGAAGTTGTTCATGGTGCACTGGCTGGCCGCCATCACACCCAGCGCGCCCAGCAGGGCGTTAGTGATGCAGGTGGAAGTCTCGACATTGCCCGCCACCACCGCAGCGGGCGGGTTGGGGTTGAGCATGGAGCCGGGCGGGATGATGACCTGCAGCGGCTTGAGGCAACCAGCGTTGAGGGGGATGTCGTCGTCCACCAGCGCGCGAAACACATACAACACTGCCGCCATGCAGACGGCGGTGGGCGCGTTGAAGTTGTTGTCCAGCTGTGCCGAGGTGCCGGTGAAATCAATCACCGCACTGCGCTGCGCGGCGTCCACACGAATGGCCACACAGATCTGGCCGCCGTTGTCCAACGGCAGGGTGAAGTGCCCGTCTTTCAGGCGGGTGATAACGCGGCGCACCGACTCTTCGGCGTTGTCCTGCACGTGGCGCATATAGGCCTGCACCAGGTCAAGCCCGAAGTGGGCCACCATCTTGTGCAGCTCCTGTACGCCTTTTTCATTGGCGGCAATCTGGGCCTTTAGGTCGGCGATGTTTTGTGCCGCGTTACGGGCAGGATAGGCCCCGCTGGCCAGCAATGCCAGCAGCTCGGCCTCGCGCAGCACGCCCTGATCGACCAGCTTGACGTTGTCGATCTGCACGCCCTCCTCCTCGATCGACTTTGAAAACGGCGGCATGGAGCCGGGTGTGATGCCGCCCACATCGGCATGGTGACCGCGCGAGCCCACAAAAAAGGTGGCGCGGCCGTCCAGGTAGACCGGGGTGATGACGGTGATGTCAGGCAAGTGGGTGCCACCGTGGTAGGGGTCATTGAGCACAAACACGTCGCCCGGCTGCATGTTGGCGGCGTTGTCGCGCACCACGGTCTTGATGCTCTCGCCCATGGAGCCCAGGTGTACCGGCATGTGCGGCGCGTTGGCAATCAGGTTGCCGGCGGCGTCGAAAAGCGCGCAGCTGAAATCGAGCCGCTCCTTGATGTTGACCGAGTGGGCGGTGTTTTGCAGCTGCAGGCCCATCTGCTCGGCAATGTTCATGAACAGGTTGTTGAACACCTCCAGCAACACCGGGTCGACCGTGGTTCCGGCCGCCAGCCGGGTGGCGCGCGGGCTGCGGCGCTCTAGCACCAGGTGGTCCAGCGCCGTCAGGCGCGCCTGCCAGCCGGGCTCTACCACGGTGGTGGCGTTTTTCTCGGCAATCACGGCCGGGCCGTCGACTTGGTCACCCGGCTGCAGGTCTTCCCGCACCAGCAAGGCCGCGGCCTGCCAGTGACCGTCGCAGTACATGCGCAAGGTTTCGCGCACGGCACCACTGGCCCGCAGGTCACGCGGCGGGTGCAGCGGGTGGCGTGGCTCGGCAGGGGCGTCGCCGGCCAGCACCGCTTCGACCGAGACAGCCTCCACCACGAGGGGCTTGCCCTGCATCAAGAAGGCGAAGCGCTGGCGGTAGGCCGCTTCGAACCGGGCCTGGATCTGGGCCACGAGCTCATCCGGCCGGGTGCCAGCGGACTGGTCGGGGCAGGCCACGACCAGCGCCGAGTCACTGCCCTGGTAGCGCACATGCACCCGGCGCAGCACGCGGGCCGCACCTGCACCAAAGGGATGGCGCGCCAGCTCGGCCAGGGCGACGGCGGCAAGGGCGTCGAGTTGAACCTCTATCTGCGGGATGGCCGCTGGCTGGAGCAGCGTCTCTACCGCTTGCTGCCGGCTCACGCTCTGGTCGGCCAGGCCCATGCCGTAGGCGCTGAGCACACCGGCCAGCGGGTGCACCAAAATGCGCGTCATGCCCAGCGCGTCGGCCACCAGGCAGGCGTGCTGGCCGCCAGCGCCGCCAAAGCATTGCAAGGTGTAGCCGGTGACGTCGTAACCGCGCGCTACCGAGATTTTCTTGATGGCGTTGCCCATTTGCTGCACTGCGATGCGAATGAAGCCCTCGGCCACCTGCTCGGCCGACTGGCCGGTCTGCTGCGCCAGCGCGGCAAACCCGGCCTCGGCGGCTTCAAAACTCAGGGCCTCATTGGCCTGCGGGCCAAACACCTTGGGGAAATAGGCCGGCACCAGCTTGCCCAGCATCACATTGGCGTCGGTCACGGTCAGCGGGCCGCCCCGACGGTAACTGGCCGGGCCGGGGTTGGCGCCGGCACTTTGCGGCCCGACACGAAAGCGCGCGCCATCAAACGCCAGGATGGAGCCGCCGCCAGCCGCCACGGTGTGGATGCTCATCATGGGCGCGCGCATACGCACGCCGGCCACCTGGGTTTCGAACTCGCGCTCAAACTCGCCGGCAAAGTGCGA
>CAXNFT010000101.1:0-8463 GCA_964201255.1 Rhodoferax sp. | reverse complement strand
GCCGCCTTCATCACCTTGGAGGCCAAGCGCTTTTTCCGTTCAGGCGATTTAGGCTATGTGGATCAGGACGGTTACTTTTTCCTGACCGACCGCCTCAAACGCATGATCAACGCCTCGGGCTTCAAGGTCTGGCCGGCTGAGGTAGAGGCCCTGATGTTCCGCCACCCCGGCATCCAGGAAGCCTGCATCATCGCCACGCGTGACAGCTACCGGGGTGAGTCGGTCAAGGCGGTGGTGGTGTTGCGCGCGACACACCACGGGATGGTCAGCGAGGCGGACATCATCGGCTGGTGCCGCGAGAACATGGCCGTCTATAAGGTGCCGCGGGTGGTGCAATTTGTTGATGCTTTGCCCAAAAGCGGCAGTGGCAAGGTGATGTGGCGCGCATTGCAAGAAGCCGAGGGCGCCTGATGGCCAGTCGAACGACGGCGGGTGAACTGGGCAAGCCCCTGGCCGGCTGGCGCCTGCGCCTGTACACCATCATTTTTGAGACGGACACGCGGGGTGGACGCCTGTTCGACCAGGGCCTGGTGCTGTTGATTTTGTGCAGCATTGCAGCGGTCATGGCCGGCAGCGTGCAGGCTATCGCCGCGACCCATGGTCGGACCTTCGCCATGCTGGAATGGTTTTTTACCATCGCATTTACTCTGGAGTACCTGGCCCGCCTGGCCTGTGTGCGCCACCCCTGGCGCTATGCCCGCAGTTTTTATGGTGTGATCGACCTGCTGGCCCTGCTGCCGACCTACCTGGCGCTGCTGGTGCCTGAGGTGCACGCGCTGATCGATGTGCGGGTGCTGCGCCTGCTGCGGGTGTTTCGTATTTTCAAGCTCACCGCCTACCTGGTGGAGTTTCATTCGCTCGGCCGTGCCCTGGCGGCCAGCCGGCGCAAGATTCTGGTGTTCTTGTCTGCGGTGCTGATGATCGTGTTGATCATGGGCACATTGATGTACGTGGTGGAGGGTCCGGACAACGGCTTTACCAGCATCCCTACCTCGGTCTACTGGGCCATCACCACCATGACCACCGTTGGCTTTGGCGACATCACGCCCAAGACCGATCTAGGCCGGCTGATCGCCTCCGTCATGATGCTGCTGGGCTGGGGCACGCTGGCGGTGCCCACTGGCATCGTCACGGCCGAGATGACCGCGCGCCGCATGGCGCCGGCACCCACCACCCGGACTTGTCAGGAGTGCCTGAGCGAGGGACATTTGCCCGAGGCGGTGTTTTGCCAGCACTGTGGCGCCCGCCTGCCGCGTTACGTGACCGACGGCGCCGCTTGAGCCGGACCGCCGTCCCGTCTGCGTCCGGCCCGACAATCAACCGCCTCAGCCATTTCAACCTGGAGACCCCATGTTCCCAACCTCAATTGCAGGCAGCCTGCCCAAACCGGCCTGGCTCTCTGAAACGCAAAAACTCTGGCCGCAGTGGAAGGCGCAGGGCGCTGAGCTACAGCAGGCCAAGGCCGACGCCACGCTGCTGTGGATCAAGGCGCAAGAGGACGCCGGGCTGGACATCGTGGGCGACGGCGAGCAGTCACGCCAGCACTTCGTACACGGCTTTTTGGAGCAGGTCGAGGGCATCGACTTTGAGCACAAGGTGACCATGGGCATTCGCAACGGCCGCTATGACGCACAGGTGCCGCAGGTGGTGGCACCGCTGCGCCTGAAGGGCCGGGTGCACGCCTTCGAGGCGCAATTGGCGCGCGCCCACACCCGTAAAAAACTCAAGTTCACGCTGCCCGGCCCGATGACCATTGTGGACACCGTGGCTGACCGCCACTACGGCAGCAAGGTGGACATGGCGTTTGCCTTTGCCGAACTGCTGAACCAGGAGGCGCTGGCCTTGCAGGCGGACGGGGTGGACATCATCCAGTTTGACGAACCCGCGTTCAACGTCTACATGCAGGACGCAGCAGATTGGGGCGTACGAGCTTTGGAGCGCGCAGTGCGCGGCCTGACCTGCACCACGGCCGTCCACATCTGCTACGGCTACGGCATCAAGGCCAACCTGGACTGGAAGCAGACCCTGGGCCAAGAGTGGCGCCAATACGAGGCCATTTTTCCAGCCTTGGCGCGCAGCAGCATCCAGCAGGTTAGCCTGGAGTGCTACCACTCGCACGTGCCGCCCGACCTCATGGCCCTGCTGGCCGGCAAGGACGTGATGGTGGGCGTGATCGATGTGGCCAGTGATGAGGTGGAGACCCCCGAGCAAGTGGCCGACACCATTGGGCGGGCGCTGCAGTTTGTGCCGCGCCAACGTCTGTTTCCCTGCACCAACTGCGGTTTGGCGCCGATGCACCGCGACATTGCCCTGCGCAAACTTGAAGCCCTGACAGCCGGCGCCGCGCTGGCCCGCGAGCGCTATGGCGCCGCGGCTAACCCAGCATGATCCTGCCCCGGGTAACACCGCGGGAGGCAGGCCTGTGTCCACAGCGTACCGAGCGTTTGCTGACCGTGTTGCGCAGAGAGGTGGCGCGGCAACGCCTGCCTGGCGCGGTGGCGGTGATTGCCCGGCGCGGGCGGTTGGCCCTGCACGAGGCTGTGGGCGCGCTGGATCCGGCAGCAGGAACCTCGATGACCCCCGATGCGATTTTTCGCATTTATTCCATGACAAAGCCCGTGGTGTCGGTGGCGGCACTGATGCTGATGGAGCAGGGCGAGCTGCTGCTGAGTGACCCGGTGGCGCGCTACCTGCCCGAATACGGCAAGCAACAGGTGGCACACATGGTGGACGGCGCCCTGCAACTGCAGCCAGTCCGACAACCGGCCACGGTGCAAGACCTGCTTCGACATACCGCCGGATTGACCTACGAGTTCATGGGAAGCGCCACGGTGCAACGGCAGTACGCCCAAGCCCGCATTGGCTCGAGGGAGCGCAGCAACGCCATCTTCGCGCATGAGTTGGCAGCCTTGCCATTGATGTTTGAACCTGGGACGCATTGGGAGTATGGCCGCGCCACCGATGTTCTGGGCCGCGTGGTGGAGGTAGTCAGCGGGCAGACGTTGGGGGAGTTTCTGCAAACCCAAGTCTTTGCGCCGCTTGGCATGACGGAGACCGGATTTTTTGTGCCATCCGAACACCATGCGCGCATTGCCGAGCCCTTTGCGCGCGACCCCGAAGGTGGCGTGCAAATGCGGGTGATTGACGTGCGGCAGCCTGTCGCCTTAGAGTCGGGCGGCGGCGGGCTGGCGTCCACCGCGATGGACTACGCCCGGTTTTTGCAATTCATGCTGAACCGTGGTGAGTTGGGCGGCGTGCGCTTACTGGGGTCGCGAATGGTTGATTTCATGACCGCCGATCACCTGGGCGACATTCCGGTGTTCGGCCTGGCTTCACGTGCCCTGCTGTCACCCGGTCATGGTTTTGGCCTGGGCTTCGCGGTGCGTAAGACGCTTGGCGTGGCCAGCATGCCGGGCTCGCCCGGCAGCTACCACTGGGGCGGCATGGCCGGCACCACGTTTTTTGTCGACCCAGCCGAAGACCTGTTTGCCATCCTGATGCTGCAAGCACCCAACCAACGCGAGTACTACCGCCTGTTGTTTCGCAATTTGGTCTATGCAGCTCTTGACGATTGAAGATTAGTCAGCGGCTACCTGCAAGACCAACTTGCCGAAGTTTTCGCCCGTGAACAGCCGGGTCAGCGCGGTGGGGAAGTTGTCCAGCCCCGTCACCACGTCTTCGCGGCTGGTCATGCGGCCGTCCTTCAAGTAGCCAGCCATCTCCGCAACTGCCAAGTGGTATCGGTCGGCGTAGTCAAACACCACAATGCCCTCCATGCGCGCGCGGTTCACCAACAGACTCAGGTAGTTCTTCGGACCCTGCACGGGCGTGGTGTTGTTGTACTGGCTGATGGCGCCGCAGATGACAATGCGGGCGCCCCGGTTGATGCGGGCCAGCACGGTGTCCAGGATGTCGCCGCCGACGTTGTCAAAATAAATGTCAACCCCACTGGGGCAGTGGGCCTTGAGGCCATCGCGCACCGCGCTCGGGGCCGCCTTGTAGTCAATGCAGGCGTCAAAGCCCAGTTCTTTCACCACCCAGTCGCACTTGGCCTGGCCGCCGGCAATGCCCACAACGCGGCAGCCCCGGATTTTGGCGATTTGCCCCACGGTCTGGCCCACTGCGCCGGCCGCGCCCGACACCACCAGCGTTTCCCCCGCTTTGGGCTGGCCCACATCCATCAAGCCGAAATACCCGGTCATGCCGGGCATGCCCAGTACGTTGAGCCACTGCGTCAGCGTTCCCATGCCGAGGTCGATTTTGACCAGGCCAGCCCGCTTGAAGTCGGTTGGCGCCAGGCTCAGGTACTCTTGCACGCCAAAGCCTGCACTCACCACGTCACCCACCGCAAAGCCGGGATGCTCAGAGGAGACGACCCGGCCCACACCGCCGGCACGCATCACCTCGCCCAAGGCCACTGGCGGGATGTAGCTCTTGCCCTCGTTCATCCAGCCGCGCATGGCTGGGTCAAGCGATAAGGCCAGCGTCTTGAGCAGCACGCCACCGGCAGCTGGCCCGGCAACGGGGTCAGTGGTGGTTTGCCAGTTGGCAGCGGTCGGCAGGCCCACGGGGCGACTGGCGAGGCGGATTTGGTGATTGGTCAGGTTTTCGGAGGTCATGGGCTGTCTACGGCAATTGGATGCCCAGGATGCTAGCGCATGACATCAGCCTAGGCAGTAGCCCCGGCGACAGCCAGGCCCATGGGGCTGCAGGCGCTGCCGCCACAGCCCTGAATCACCCCGACGGGCCAGAGTGCCGGCCTGATGTTGACCGGGGACAGAAGGTCGTCAAAAACGCAGGGTTGCCAGTGGCTGGCTGCAGTGGCAATCTTCCGGCAGGGTAAGCTCACTGCATCTATGATGAACTTGATTGCTCCACCCGTACTTGTGTCGCCCAGTGCGACGCTGCCCACCCTGCGCGCCCAAGGATTTGCGGTGTTTGATACCGCTGGCGTTTGCACGCTGAGCGGCTGCCAACTGCCAGATTTGCTGGCTCTGGCGCCCTTCTGGGGCGACCTGCCGCCCGACCCGCACCTGAAGGACGGTGGTCGCTATCGCCGCCGCCGCCACTCCTGCTTTGTTGTTGACGACACGGCAGTCACACCAGTGCCGCATAGGCCCCATTGGCAGCCACTGGAATACAACGCCCTGCACGGGGGCATGCATCGCTTGTTTGAACCGGTGGCGCCGGCTATGCTGGCTGCGCCGGTGTGGCACCAACTGCTGTTGTGGCTGGGGCGGGTGGCCTCGGCGCTGCGCGGCCCGCAGCGCTGGTTTGTTGAGGCGCATCCGTTTCGCATTGACACCACAGACGGCATTGGCCGGCCCACGCCAGAAGGAGCACATCGCGATGGCGTAGACCTGGTGGCCGTGTTCCTGGTTGGCCGACAGGACGTCAAGGGCGGTGAGACTCGGGTGTTTGACGCTGACGGACCGGCGGGCCAGCGTTTCACGCTCACCCAGCCCTGGTCATTGCTGTTGCTGGACGACGCAAGGGTGATTCATGAATCCACGCCGATCCAGCCCTTGCAGGCGGGCAGTCAGGCCGCCTACCGAGACACGCTGGTGGTCACGCTGCGCAGCGGCGGCTTTCCTGGCGAAGGCCGCGCACAGGTTGCTTGATCGGCGTCAAGTTGGGTGTTCAAGCCGTTCCGTGCTGCTGGTGCGCGACTGAACGGAACCGTCAGGCGGTGCGCTCGAAAATAGCGGCTATACCCTGGCCGCCGCCAATGCACATGGTGACCAGCGCATAGCGACCACCAATGCGCTCCAATTCATACAGTGCCTTGACGGTGATCAAGGCGCCTGTGGCGCCAATCGGATGACCTAGCGAGATGCCCGAGCCATTGGGGTTGACCTTGGCTGGGTCTAGCCCCAGGTCGCGCGAGACAGCGCAGGCCTGGGCGGCGAAGGCCTCGTTGGCCTCAATCACATCGAGATCATTGACCGTCAAGCCGGCTTTTTGCAGTGCTTTCTGGGTGGCAGGTACTGGGCCAATGCCCATGTATTTCGGGTCGACACCGGCGTGGGCATATGCCACCAGGCGGGCCATCGGCTTGAGGCCGCGCGCTTTGGCCGTGCCGGCTTCCATCAGCACCAGTGCTGCTGCCGCATCATTGATGCCAGAGGCATTGCCAGCGGTGACGGTGCCGTTTTCTTTGATGAAGACTGGCTTGAGTTTGGCCAGGTCAGCGAGCGAACAGTTGGGGCGGAAATGCTCATCAGTGACATAAGCCACGTCACCCTTCTTGCTTTTGAGGATGACCGGGGTGATTTGGCTGGTGAAATAGCCGGCTTCGGTGGCGCGCTGGGCCCGGTTGTGGCTCTCCACCGCCAGCTTGTCCTGGTCTTCACGGCTTATGCCCCACTTGGCCGCGATGTTTTCTGCGGTCACGCCCATGTGAATGGTCTGGAACGGGTCATGCAAGGCGCCGACCACCATGTCCACCAGCTTGGTGTCACCCATGCGCGCGCCCCACCGGGCGCTCAGGCTGGCATAGGGGCCGCGGCTCATGTTTTCGGCGCCGCCCCCGATGGCGATGTCAGCGTCGCCCAGCAGGATGGACTGGCTGGCCGAAATGATGGCCTGCAGGCCAGAGCCGCACAGCCGATTCACGTTGAATGCCGGGGTGCCCTCGGCGCAGCCGCCGTTAATGGCCGCCACGCGCGATAGGTACATGTCTTTAGGCTCGGTATTGACCACATGGCCGAACACCACGTGGCCGACGTCCTTGCCATCCACCTGGGCCCGAGCCAGTGACTCGCGAACCACTTGGGTGGCCAATTCGGTAGGGGCGATATCCTTCAGGCTGCCGCCGTAGGTACCAATGGCGGTGCGCACACCGCTGACGATCACGACTTCACGGGACATGGGTAAATTCCTGTTCTTGGTTGGTTGTTGGCATGCGGCTGGATCGCCGCAGATGCCTGGTGCTAATCAGTCAGGCTGATGCTAATCAACCAGGCTGACAGCAAGCCGACAATGCCGACGGCAGTTCAGTCCCGCACATCTGCAACTGGGTTGGTGCCAAAGTCTGGCCGGGCCAGCCACCCGAGCACCCGGCTGGCCGCATCGGCGGGGCTGCTGAGCATGCCTTGCGCCTTCAGGCTGATGAAATTGTTCTGGTCTGGAAACGCACCGGGCGCGGCGCTGCGTAGCGTCACCTGCATGTCGGTGTCGATGACGCCTGGCGCCAGCGAGCAGGTGCGGGCGCCGTTGGCTTTACGCGCTTCGTCTAGCGCCAGGCAACGTGTGAAATGGTCCATGCCAGCTTTGGCGGCACAGTAGGCGCCCTGGGAGGCCATGGCGCGGCGCCCCAGGCCCGATGAGATATTCAAGACTTTGCGCGGCTGGTGCCAGGATTCGGTGGCCCGCAAGAAGGCGGCGCTGAGCAGCATGGGCGCCTCTAGCCCGACCCGCAGCGCCTGCGCCAGTTGGGCTGGGTCGGACGCGCTCAGGGGGACGATGGCTGGAATGACGCCGGCGTTGTTGATCAGGGTTGCGCTGGCCAGGGTTGCGGCATCCAGCCGCCCCAGCCAGTCGCTCAGTAAGGCGGCGGCGGCCACGCCCTCACTCAGGTCGCAGGGCCACTGTTCCAGGGCACAGGCCGCCGCCGTCGCCTTAGCAGCCAGCGCCGGATTGACCTTGCGGGACAGGCAGAGAAGGCGGTGGTCCGGTGCGAGCAACTGCTCGGCCATGGCCAGTCCCATGCCACGCGAGGCGCCTGTCAGGATGTAGAGGTGTTGTGTCATGGAGCTTCTTTCAAATCAGTGGCCAGCGATCGACGGTCAGAAGTCGGCGGCGCTGGCAAATTGCAGGGGTAGTTGGCTGACCGGGTGTTTGAATGCCAAGCTGCTGGCGTGCAGCAGTAGTCTAGTCGCCATCCCTTGAACCTCCGGGGTGCCGTAAAGCGCATCACCAAGAATGGGATGCCCCAGCGCCAGCAGGTGAACGCGGAGTTGGTGCGAACGGCCGGTCTCGGGCTCCAGCTCGAGGCGGGTCGCCCGCTGGTCGGCTCCCGCCGCTAGCACGCGCCAGCGCGTCACGCTCGCCTTGCCATGGAGGTGGTCAATCTTGCGCAGTGGCCGCTGGTGCCAGTCAGCGCCAATGGGCAGATCGATCACGCCCCACTCCTGCGCAGGCGTTGCCAGGTGACCTACCACCATCGCCACATAGCGTTTGGTGATTCGTCGTTCCGCAAATGCCAGGCTAAGCGCACGTTGTGCGACCGGACCGCGTGCAAACAGCATCAAGCCCGAGGTGGCCATGTCCAGTCGGTGCACCACCAGTGCGTCTGGGTACAAGGCCTGTGCCCTCCGGCTCAGACAATCCTGTTTGTCGAGGCCGCGCCCCGGAACCGAGAGCAGCCCAGTGGGCTTGTCCAGCACGAGCAGGTCGTCGTCCTGGTAGACGACCGTCAATTCAGGTGCTTGCGCCATTGTCATCACCATTCAGCAGCCGCTG
>CAXNFT010000100.1:0-8622 GCA_964201255.1 Rhodoferax sp. | reverse complement strand
CCACGAACTCACCCTTGCGCCGAAATGCAGGACCCGACAGCGGCGTCACTTCTATCGCCACCGATTTGAAAGCCTGCCCAGCAAAGCGGTCTCTGAAAAAAGGGGTCCATCCTCCGGTCCTGTCAAAGCCGCAGTTGCTGGGCCGCAGTGGCGCGACCGACACACCACAAGCCGACAAATTGGGAACCCACGCGCCGTCGGACCCGAGCCGGGCCCAACTGGCACCACCCAGCGCAAGGACCACCGCGTCGCCAGTCACTTCCACCTGCCCCGTTGGGGTGGCGAAGACCAGTGCGATGCCGCTCCCATCAGACTTCGCCAATGCGCCAGTCCAACGGTGCCGCATGTGAAACCGCACACCCAAACCGCTCACAGGGTGCCGCAACCGATGCAGCCAGGCGCGCAACAGGGGCGCCGCCTTCATATCGGTCGGGAAGACCCGCCCCGAGCTGCCAACAAAAGTGTTGACCCCCAGCGCACTCGCCCAGTCGCGCAGCGCGGCTGGACCAAAGGCGTGCAGCAACGGTGTCAGCGCGGCCTGGCGCGTACCAAACCGACTTTCAAACCATTCGATCGGCTCTGAGTGGGTGAGGTTGAGCCCCCCTTTTCCTGCCAGCAGGAACTTGCGCCCGACTGAAGGCATGGCGTCAAACAGCTCCACAGCTACGCCGGCGGCGGACAGCACTTCGGCGGCCATTAGTCCAGCCGGGCCACCACCGACCACCAGCACTTTGCGCGGTGTTTCAGAACTCATCTTATTTTTCCAGCACCACCATGGCGCCACGCGCCGTCAAAAAAGCCGCGTGCACCACCTCATCTGGGTAAGCGGATTGCACCGCTTTCTGATACAGGCGCAACTGCTCCACCAAAGCGGGTTGTTGCAGGGGTGCCGCAGACGATTTGTAATCCAGCACCCACCAGTGACCGGCGTGGCCCAGGTCGCGTCGCTGTACCAATCGGTCCAACCTGAGGGTTTGGCCGCAATAAACCAAAGTCACCTCGTTGCCTGCCCAACTCAATACCTGCGAGTCCCATGCCCAGGCGCCCTCGCCCTGCATGATCGCCGCAGCCATCGCCGCCGCCTGCGCGCCCTGCTCCACGTCCAGGCCGAATTCCTGCGCCGCAGCGCGAACCGCAGGTACCGAGCCGTCCCCCCACTCCAGCAAGCGGTGCATTGCCAAGCCCAGTCGCGCCAGCACCGGTTCGGTCTGGGACAGAGCTTCAGGGGCCACAGCAACTCCAGCAGTGCCGGTTTGCACATCGGCTGAACCCACACGCGGCGGGCCGAGGGGCAAGACCTTCAGGTCAAAACCATCGGCCGGGGGCACCGGGGACTGGTTGAGGGCCTGATTGAGGACCTGGTTCACAGGTGCAACTTCCTCGGCCAGCAGCTCCAACCGGCTCCACCAACTGCGCCCCGACGCCTGGTAGGGTTCAATGCTGGAGACGGCCAAGGTATGGCGGGCCCGGGTCATGGCCACATACAGGGTGTTGAGTTCTTCTCGCTCCCGCTCACGCCGCTCGGCAGACAATGCGTCTACCGCGCAGGCGGGTGGCTGGCTCTCGCTGGCCAGAAAAACAAATCGAACCGGGGCTTGCGACTCACCCGGCCAGTCGACCAAGACACCCATGGTTTCGGCCTTGCGTTCTGGTGAGTCTGTATCAAGCAGCAGAACAGTGTGCGCCTCAAGGCCTTTGGCGCCATGCACGGTGAGCAACCTCACGGCCTGCGATGCCGCCACTGGTGGCGCCAGCACACCGCCAGCCTTGAGGGCCCGGACAAATGCATAGGGCGTGGCATAGCGACCACCGCCGAGTTGCAGCGACACGCCCAGAACGGCCCGCAAATTGGCCAGGACCGCGTCGCGCTGACTCGGTGGTGCGGCCACTGCGAAACGAGCCAACACGTCGCCGTCGGTATAAATGGCTTGCAAAGCGTCGTGGGGCGGCAGGGTGTCCAACCACCCTTTCCAACGAATCAAATCAGCCGCTACCCCCCGCCCATCATGGGTTTTCAGCTGCAATTTTTGTAGCAGTTCAAACCACGAAAGCGGCTCATCACGACGTGCCAAAGCCAGCGACACCAGCACAGAATCGTCCAAATTGAACAAGGGTGACTTTAAAGCACGGGCCAGTGACAGATCGTGCTGCGGTGACACCAGCGCATCAAGCAGCGCGACGACGTCCTGCACCTCACAGCACTCGATCAAATCGCACTTATCGCCAACATAGGCGGCAATCTGTAAATGGCGCAGCTCGTCCTGCAACGGCAATAAACCAGCCCGTTTGCGCGACAACACCATGACATTCGCAGGGCCCAGGTCCTTGCCTTGGGCCTGCCAGTCGCCCAGCTGCTGTGCAATCCAGGCAGCTGCCTGCCGCGCCTCTTGGGCGCGCAGGCTGTCTTCCGGCAATTCGCGGGGCGTGCGCAAGCTATCACGCCAGCCTGAGTTCTCCGCCGGCATACCGTCGTCGGTCGGGTTGGGCGGTGGCGCTGGGCGGGGGGTTTGTGGCAGCTTGCACACCAATCCCACTTGCACCGAATCTGTGGTGTGCGGTCGAAATCCCGGGTACTTGTCGCTCTCAGCGGCCTGCCCCATCACCTGGTTGACGCTGTCGACCACACAGCGGGCATTGCGCCGCGTGTGGTCACAGCTCAGCAAATCACCCCCCAAGCCGTCCCTCACAAAGGTCTGGGCAGCTTGGAACACCTGCGGCTCCGCCCGGCGGAAGCGGTAGATGCTTTGCTTCGGGTCACCCACCAAAAACACGCTCGGCCGTGGTCCTGCGGCACCGGCATAGGCGCTGAGCCAACTGCGCAGCGCTTGCCACTGCAAGGGGTTGGTGTCTTGGAACTCATCAATCAGCAAGTGTTTGATGCGAGCATCAAGCCGCTCCTGCACCCAGCCCGACAGCACCGGATCCCCCAGCATGACCAGTGCCGCGCGCTCGACATCGTTCATGTCCACCCAGCCGCGCTCTCGCTTGAGTCTGGAGAAATCTTCAATCAGCCGCCGCGTCAGGCGGGTCATGCGCTGCTGGTAAAACCAGGCGGCATGCTGCTGGCGCGCCTTGAACCAGCGCAACACCAGGGCTTGAGCGTCCCGAACCTGCTCGATACCCAAGAGTTTGTCGCTGAACTTGCGTGGCTCGCCCTTATCGGTGAGCAGTGCCGCGATGATCCCATCGACATCGTTAGCGGCCAGCGCCGCCTCCAGTGCAACGCCCTTCTCCGAAAAGGTCCTGGCTGTCGCACGGCCCAACGCAGCAGCGGCTTGTTGCACCATCTGTCGCTCTGGCAGGCGCTGGCGCAGCAGGTCGTCAGGCTCAGCCAAGCCCGCGTAGTCGGGGAACTGGGCGGTGAAATGACGCACCGAACTCAACGCCACGCCGCGTGCATCAGCCAGGCCAAACTCAGTCCGCTTATCCAGCGCAACTTGTAAAGCCTTTTCTGTCTGGAAACGGCCATGCGCAAAGACCACCGCATCAAAATCAGCCTTCAGCTCTGCCGCTGTCGTACCCTCGGCGGCCAGGGCCGCGTAAAACCGCCGCCACACCAACGCCTTGGCAGGCGCATCATCCTCGAGCAGCTCATACTGGGTGGGCAAGCCCATCTGGTGGAGCACAGCCAAAGGAGCGCTGCGCAGCAAGGCAGCAAACCAGCTGTGAAAGGTCCGCACCTGCACCTGCCGGCCACTGGCAAGCACCTGTTGATATAAATTTGATAGCTGCTTAGCCAAGCTGGACAAGGCCTCAGGGTCATTTTTGGCACTGATGCCACGGGCTTGCAGCGCCTCGACGAGCTGTGCGGGGCTGGCCGCTGAAAGCTCGGCCAACCAAGTTTGAAGGCGCTCTCGCATCTCTCCGGCAGCGCGCTTGGTAAAGGTGATCGCAAGTATTTCGTGGGGCTGCACGTGCAGGCAACCGCCGTCTGGGTCCATCCCTTCGAGCAGGGCACGCACGATGCGAGACACCAGCATCCAGGTTTTGCCTGCGCCAGCGCAGGCCTCTACAGCAACGCTGCGCCGGGGGTCACAGGCCACGGCGTAGAAAGCGGTGGCACTGACCGGACGCCCGTTGTGCTCGTAAGCGGCTTGCAACTCATTCATGCAGAACGTCCTGAGACAGGCCGTCGTGCCAAAAATCCTTGCGACACAGACCGCGCGCCGCGCAGTAGTCGCAGCTCTGCCCGGCCCCAATCGCCGGCAGAGCGTCACCGTCTGCCATACGCGCCACATCCGACGCGATCCCCGCCAAAAGTTGTTTGCGCAGTGCCTCAATGCCAGGCTGCGCATAACTCCGAGTGCCCTCTTTTTCAGCCACATTGACATAAGCCGCAGTCACCTTGTCTTCACCCAACAACGCAGCATAAAAAGCCAGCTGGGTGTCCTCCGACGGCGTCTTGATTCGCTGAACCGTGATCTGACGAACCTCGGTTTTGTAGTCCAGCACGAGTGCGCTGCCGTCAGCCAGTCGGTCTACGCGATCAATCTGGCCGACCAAGGTCAACTGACCCAACTGCTGCTCTCGCCAGACCTCCGCCGCACTGAAGCAAGCGCCGACAGACTCGTGCACTGCCAACCAGGCGAGGTAGCCGGCCCGAATACGCGGCCAAGCTGCGGCAAAGGGCAGAAATTCAGCAGGCGACAAACCCAAATCAAGCGTACTTTTTTCTGCTGCCGATTGCATCAGGGCAAGCCGTGCCGACATTTCAGCGCTCGGCGCAGCCGCCAAGGCATCATGAAAGTGCCCCAGCACCGCATGCAGCCAATTGCCAAAATCACGTTTGTCCAGGTCAGCGTCGAGTTCATCGGCCTCCTGCAGTCGCAACTGGCGCAGGGCAAAAAACCGGTACGGACAGCGCCGAAGGTCTTCATAGGCCGAACTGGACAACCGGGACAATGGCAGGCTCTGAGCGCTCGGCTGTGGCCGGAGGCCAGGCTGTGGCGCGAGCCGGAGCAGCGCTCGCGGGTCTATTGCCAAGATAGGCGATCGATCCAACTGTAGTTGTTGCAGCAAGCCGCTGGGCAGCAAGCTCTCACCACCATCACTGGTTCGCCAAAGAATATCAATGGACGGAAACTGCAGGGCGTAGTGCCAAGCATCCTTGAGTGCCAGAGTTAGGCGCTCGCGGGACGGCAGTCCCAGTAGCAGCCGTTGCCCGGGTGTCCACGACCCTGGCGGCTCAGGGGATACTGGCAGCCGCACTTCATCACATCCCGGCAATACCACGGCCGCAAACGGTCGCCCCAACAATTGCGTGAGCGGCAAAATGTGCACTTGGGCCTGGGCCGGGTGAGGCGGTGAAAAGCTCACACTCTCCAGCGTTTGGGTCACCCAGCCGATAAATGCCGGCAAGCCCATGCGAGCCGCCACATCGTCAAATTCTTGTTCTGCGCCCTGGCGCAGCCTCAAAATATCGAGTGCTGCCTGCCCCGCCGCGTCTTCCAGCAAAAGTGGCCACTGGCCGCTGGCGTGCAAGGCCAAGCGCAGAGCGGCCAGCCATTGCGACAGTGGCCGCGCCGATTGCAGGCTGTCGCGCACGGACTGAATCTGCAGCTCCAATGCTTGGTCAGGCGCCGGCACTTGCCAGGCACGCACCCCTTTGCGCCGCAGCCGGGTCTCCAGCACCGATACCTGCGCGGCATCGAACGCCGGGGCATGTTTGAGCCAATCCAATACCTGGTCAGAACTTGCGTCCCAGAGGCAACTGCGCAAAAGCGCCAGCAGTGAGGCGGCTGCGCGGGTCGTCGATAGGGTCCAACCAGTCTCATCGCGAACGGCCACGCCGCGCTCGGCCAACATGGCTCTCACCCGGCGCGTCAACACACGGTCCTGCGCCACCAGCGCCACCGGGGCATGCCCCGCCGCAATGTGGTTCAGCACGCATGCACTCGCTCGCTCGGCCTCGTCCTGTAAATCTTGCGCCGCATGAAAGGTGATCTGCCCCTCGATCGGCGACCGCAACTTATCAGGCAGCAGCGACAGCGCCATCGCCCTGCTGCCGCGCAGGGTCAACAGGGCCTGGGTCAAACCCTCATCCTGAAAACCCTCCAACACCACCAACAGCTCAGGCTCGCAGCTAAACACCTGATCAGTGGGATAGTTCGAGCTGCCGACCCAGGCCAGCGCCAGTTGCGCTGCTGCCGCTTCCAGGGACAGGATCGGTTCTGCCATACCAGCCGTCAGCAGCGGCGCCAATGATGCCGCCCAGACAGCTCTTCGCTCTGGCGATACTGCGGCACCGATCCAGGCCAAACTCCAGGCAGCTTCCATCAGCTTGGGAGTCAAGGCCTCCTGGTGTTCGCTCAAGCCCGTGCGTTTCAACAAGACTGCCGCTGTCAGCACATCACGTGCCGCATCCATTCGCAAGTCATTTGGGTCGAACGCAGGCGCACCCAGGCTGCGCGACCAATTGCTGGTGGTTTCAAAACGAGGTGCAAATTGCGCGTGCACCGTTGTGCTGGCCAGGCGTCGTTGCCAGGCGCTCATGGCCTCCGCCATCAACTGCGCAAAAGGAAGTAGCACAACAACACGGGTCGGATGCACGCGGCGGCGCTCCAACTCAACAGACAACAATTCCATCACCCGGTCCCAAGCCAAATCGGCGTGATGCTTTTTGGCTAATTCAGGCATAGGTCAAAGAGGCGCGGTGATGGGGCTTGGTTTCTGTCACAATTTCCTCACTTTAACTGCACCGACCACCCGACGTTAGGAAACACCATGGCCAGCGAACTCATTAAACACGTCACCGACGCAACATTTGAAACGGACGTGCTTCAATCGAGCCAGCCCGTCCTCGTGGACTATTGGGCGGAGTGGTGCGGCCCTTGCAAGATGATCGCTCCCATCCTGGACGAAGTCTCAGCAACTTACGCTGGCAAGCTGCAAATTGCAAAAATGAACGTGGACGAAAACCGGGACATTCCGGCCAAGTTCGGCATCCGGGGCATTCCGACTCTCATGCTGTTCAAGGACGGGCAATTGGCTGCGACCAAAGTGGGCGCTATGAGCAAGGCCCAGATGACCGCGTTTATTGACCAACAACTGGTATGATGAAACTGGAAAGTGGTGGGTCTACCCGGGAGCTGCACTGAGTTCAGACGGGGCCTCGCTGATTGGTTAATGCCGCAGTTTGACCTACTGCCACCTGACTGCATCATTTTCCTGCCATAATTCTTTTCGTTCGCTGGCTTCCATCCTTAGCCGGTCCGAGTTTCTGTTACAGAACGCTGTGGTTGCGGCTACAGTGTCGCCCTTCCCCAAACCTCCCCCCAGCGTTTGTTTTCAACCCATTCAGGGCCATTTCATGCACTTAAACGAACTCAAGGCACTTCACGTGTCCGAAGTCCTCAAACAGGCCGAAGAGCTTGAAATCGAAAACACGGGGCGGATGCGCAAACAGGAGCTGATGTTCGCCATTATCAAGAAGCGCGCCCGTACCGGTGAACAGATCATCGCCGATGGTGTGCTTGAAATCCTGCCAGATGGCTTTGGCTTCCTGCGCAGCCCTGACACCAGCTACACCGCCAGCACCGACGACATCTACATCAGCCCAAGCCAGGTGCGCCGCTTCAACCTGCACACCGGCGACATGATTGAGGGTGAAGTACGCACGCCCAAAGATGGTGAGCGCTACTTTGCCCTGAACAAGCTTGATCGGGTTAATGGCGGCGGGCCGGAGGACAACAAACACAAGGTGATGTTTGAAAACCTGACTCCACTGTTCCCTAAGGTGCAAATGCGTCTTGAGCGGGAAAATGTCAAAACCGAGGAAAACATCACGGGGCGCGTAATTGACATCATCGCCCCGATTGGCAAAGGCCAACGCGCCCTGCTGGTGGCGCCGCCGAAAAGCGGCAAGACGGTGATGATGCAGCACATTGCGCACGCCATCTCGGCCAACTACCCGGATATCCATATGATGGTATTGCTGGTAGACGAGCGCCCTGAAGAAGTGACCGAAATGCAGCGTACGGTTAAAGGCGAAGTGATTGCCTCAACCTTTGACGAGCCGGCCGCACGGCACGTCCACGTGGCCGAAATGGTCATCGAGCGCGCCAAACGGTTGGTTGAACTTAAAAAAGACGTGGTGATCTTGCTTGACTCTATCACCCGACTGGCCCGTGCCTACAACAATGTGGTGCCCTCCAGTGGCAAGGTTCTCACAGGCGGCGTCGATTCCAACGCCCTCCAACGACCCAAACGATTCCTAGGCGCCGCGCGCAATGTTGAAGAAGGTGGGTCGTTGACGATCATTGCCACTGCCTTGATCGACACCGGTAGTCGCATGGACGAAGTGATTTTTGAGGAATTCAAGGGTACTGGCAACTCCGAAATACACCTTGACCGCCGCCTTTACGAAAAGCGCGTGTTTCCATCGATCCAACTCAATCGAAGCGGCACCCGGCGAGAGGAGTTGTTGCTGCAACCAGAAATTTTGCAAAAAACCCGTATTCTTCGGCAATTTCTGTACAACATGGATGAGATCGAGGCCATGGAAATGGTACTCAAGCAGATGCGTGCCACCAAGACCAATAGTGAATTCTTCGACATGATGCGTCGCGGTGGCTAGACTATAATTTAGGGTTTTACGCGACAAGTACGTCAGGTTTTGAATTG
>CAXNFT010000099.1:0-8736 GCA_964201255.1 Rhodoferax sp. | reverse complement strand
CCGATCGAGGAGTCAACCAGCGAATCCCATCAGGGACAGCGGCGCAAGCCGCATTCAAAGTCCGAATGTACGGGTGCAATCTTTACCTTCAAACCGTCATGAATTGAAAGCTTGGCATACCGGGAGCGTCCATGTACGGGAATCCAGGACGTCATGGATCCCCGCATCCGCGAGGGTGACGGACCTTGCTTGTTACGGTCGTCGAGGTGGTGGCGGGCTGAGGGGCAGCGAGAGGTCAAGGGGGAAAGACGCAGGGGCCCGCAGGGCACGTGCGGCTGGAGGACACGAGCGCAGCCCCTCAGCCCGGCGCCGCCTTGACTGGCGCGCCAGCCCTTTTTGACCTGAAACCTTGCTGATCAGCTGACGGTCATCCACCAACCAGTTGTTCTTGCTGCATCTGCTCGGCGATGGTTTCCCGGCGGCGGATCAGGTGGGTTTGGTCGCCGTCAACCAGCACCTCGGGCGCTCGGCCGCGTGAGTTGTAGTTGCTGGCCATGCTCATGCAGTAGGCGCCCGCCGACAGCACCGCCAGCAGGTCACCCTGTCGCGGCGCCAGGTCGCGATCGTGGCCAAGCCAGTCGCCGCTCTCACAAATCGGTCCTACCACCTCCCAGACCTCCGTGGCCTCAGAACGTGGCTGCAGTGGGACGATCTGGTGGTAGGCCTGGTACATGGCCGGGCGCGGCAGGTCGTTCATGGCGGCGTCTACGATGCAGAAGTTTTTCTGTTCGCCGGGTTTCAGGTAAAGCACCTCGGTCAGGCAGACGCCGGCGTTACCCACCAGCGAGCGGCCAGGCTCGATCATCAACTGGCGCTGGCCAAAGCCGCGCGCATCAAGTTTGGCCAGCAGCTTGGCCCAGAGTTGGCCGGCGTCGGGTGGGGTGTCGCCGTTGTAGTCGATGCCCAGGCCGCCGCCAAAATCGATATGGTGGATTGGGATGCCGGCGGCTTCTATGGCTTCGACCAGGTCCAGCATGCGCTCCATCGCGTCCAGGTAGGGCTCGGTTTGGGTGATCTGCGAGCCGATGTGGCAGTCAATACCAACCACCCGGATGCCGCTCAGGCCAGCCGCGTGCAGATAGGTGGGCAGCACCCGCTCATGCGCGATGCCGAACTTGTTGCCCTTGAGACCGGTGGAAATGTAAGGGTGGGTCTTGGGATCCACATTGGGGTTGACGCGGATGCTGACCGGCGCCCGCAAGCCCAGGGCGGTGGCAACCTCGCTCAGCACGTCCAGCTCGGCCTCGCTCTCAACATTGAAGCAACCGATGCCAGCCTGCAGTGCCCGGTGCATCTCGGCGCGCGTCTTGCCCACGCCCGAGAAAATGATCTTTTCCGCAGCGCCGCCCGCTGCCAGCACCCGGTCCATGTCGCCGCCCGAGACGATGTCAAAGCCGCAGCCGGCCCGAACAAACAACTCGATCACGCCCAGCGCCGGGTTGGCTTTCATGGCGTAGCAGATCTGCACCCGGCGGCCGGCAAAGCCGCGCTGGTAGGCGGCCAGGGCGGCCAACATGGCGGCTTTTGAATAGACAAACAAGGGCGTGCCGTGAGTTTGCGCCAGCGCGCTCAGGCGCATCGACTCCAGCCAGAGTTCGCCGTCGCGGTAGGCCAGGTGGGGCTGGCCGGGCAGCTTGTGTGGGGTCATGGTGCGGGGCTGCTGGCGGGGCGGGCAGCCGATTTGATGAGTGTTTGAGGCAGGGTGGCGCGTTGGGCGGCGGCGGCATCGGTGGGCAGGTACAGCGACCCGGACTGACCGCAGCCACCCAAGGTTACCGCACTGAGCGCAAGGACAAGGGTCCTGACTAGAATTAGCTGGTAATTGAACATGGTGAAATTGTAAAGAATCATAGTTGTCAAATGACCGACCCCGAATTCCTCGACCTGGCTGAAAACCTGCTCAAAGCGGTGGAGGCCAGCTGCGACCGCATCAACGATGACGGCGCCGCCGACATTGACAACCAGCGCGTGGGTGGCATGGTCACCTTGGTGTTTGCCAACCGCAGCCAGATTGTGATCAACCTTCAAAAACCACTGCATGAGGTTTGGCTGGCGGCCAAATCGGGTGGATATCACTATAAATTCAGTAGCAAAGAATGGCGTGATACCAAGGGTCAGGGCGAGTTTTTTGCCTGTTTGTCGCATGATGCCAGCGCCCAGGCGGGCTGCCCGTTGGTGTTTGCTGCCTGACTAATTGCGGAACAAGTCCAGGATTTTTTTCCGATCATCCGTCATCGCAGGGGTCTGCGCCGGCGCCGATGCCGGTGGGGTGGTGGGTGCGCCCTTGTCCTTGTCCTCCAGCCCCAGGCTGCTGACGCCGGCGCCGCGGGCGAACTCGTCGTAATACCACTCGCCACCGGCAAATACCAAGCCCTCGGGCACGCTGGGTTCAGACACTGGCACATTTTTCAGGGCATGCTCCATGAAGCGAACCCAGACTGGCAGGCTCAGACCACCACCGGTCTCCCGGTCACCCAGCTTGCGGGGCGTGTCATAGCCGATCCAGATGACGGCGGCCAGCGTAGGTTGGTAGCCAGCGAACCAGGTGTCCATCGAATCATTGGTGGTGCCAGTCTTGCCATACAGGTCGGGCCGCTTGAGTGTGGCCTGGGCCGAGGCGGCCGTGCCGGTGCGCGTGACTTCTTGCAGCAAGCTGCTCATGATGAAGGCGTTGCGCGCATCAATTGCGCGCACCGTGGCATCCAGTGGCAGGGGCTTTGTCTCAGCCAACACCCGGCCCTTTTGGTCGGTCACCCGGCTGATCAGCCAGGGGTTGACCCGATGGCCGCCGTTGGCAAACACCGAGTAGCCGGCGGCCATCTGCAGGGGCGTGACCGAACCAGCGCCCAGCGCCATCGTCAGGTAGGCCGGGTGCTTGTCTTCCTCAAAGCCAAAGCGGGTGACCCACTCCTGGGCATAACTTGCGCCGATTGATTGCAGGATGCGGATGGAGATCATGTTTTTGGATTTGGCCAGGCCGCGCCGCAAGCTCATCGGGCCCTCAAACTTGCCGTCGTAGTTCTTGGGCTCCCAGGGCTGGCTGCCGGTCACGCCCGAATCAAAAAACAGCGGCGCGTCATTGACGACGGTGGCCGGGGTGAAGCCCTTTTCCAAAGCGGCAGAGTAGATGAAGGGTTTGAAGCTTGAGCCTGGCTGCCGCCAGGCTTGCGTGACGTGGTTGAACTTATTCTTGGCGAAGTCGAAGCCGCCCACCAGCGCCTTGATCGAACCGTCGCGCGGATCTAACGCCACAAAAGCGCCTTCTACCTCGGGCAGCTGCGTGATTTCCCAGCTGTCCTTGGGCGTTTTCACGACGCGGATCACGGCGCCGCGACGAATTTTTATGTTGGGCGCAGCCTTCTCGGACAGGCCGGACTGCACCGGCTTGAGGCCTTCGCCCGTGACCTCTATGGTTTCGCCGTTCTGCCGAGTGGCCATCACCCGTCGCGCGTCGGCAGACAGCACCACCGCAGACAGCACATCACCGTTGTCGGGGTGGTCTTCGAGGGCGTCGTCAATGGCGTCGTCAAGCTCCTGCCCAGAGGCAGGCAGGGTCACTAATTTTTCAGGGCCACGGTAGACCTGGCGTCGTTCGAAATCCATGATGCCGCGTCGCAGGGCCTTGTAGGCGGCGTCTTGGTCGCCAGCGCGCAGGGTGGTGTAGACATTGAGGCCACGGGTGTAGGTCTCGTCGCCATACTGCGTGTACATCAGCTGCCGTACCGTCTCGGCCACATATTCAGCGTGCACGCGACTGTTGTCTGAGTTGGTTTTGACCTTGAGCTCTTCCTTTTTGGCCGTGGCGGCCTGCTCGGCGGTGATAAAGCCGTTATCCAGCATGCGGTCAATGATGTGCAGTTGCCTGGCCCGAGCCCGCTTCGGGTTGGCGATCGGGTTGTAGGCCGAGGGGGCCTTGGGCAGACCGGCCAGCATGGCAGCCTCGGCGATGCTGAGACTTTTGAGTTCTTTGCCGAAATAGGCCTCGGCCGCAGAGGCAAAGCCGTAGGCACGGTTGCCCAGAAAAATCTGATTCATGTAGATCTCGAGGATCTGGTCCTTGCTGAGCATGTGCTCGAGCTTGAAGGTCAACAAAATCTCGTAAATTTTGCGGGTGTAGGTTTTCTCTGACGAAAGGTACACATTGCGCGCCACCTGCATCGTGATGGTAGAAGCACCTTGGCTCTTGAGTCGACCCAGGTTGGCCAAGGCGGCACGCAGCATTCCCTTGTAATCGACGCCTCCGTGTTCGTAAAAGCGTGCGTCTTCGATCGCCAGCACGGCTTCGGTCATGATTTTCGGGATCTGCTTGATGGGGGTCAGCTGCCGGCGCTCTTCGCCAAATTCACCGATCAACGCGCCTTCCGCTGAGAACACCCGCAGCGGTAATTTAGGGCGGTAATCCGATAAGTCTGAAATATCGGGGAGGTTGGGGTAGGCCACGGAGAGAGCAACCGCCACCAGAATCAGCACCGACAACAGCCCAGCGAGTGCCAGTCCTGCACACCATATAGCTGCCCGGCCCAACCACGTGAGAGCCCTAGCGCCAGGCGTTTGATCGGCAGACGGCAGGCTGGGCGGCGGTTTTTGGGGCATAAGGGACTTTAAGTGGCAGCGAAAAGATTATAAAAACGATGCGAGGACCCGGGCCGCCGAGAGCGCCGGACCTATTGCTGAAAGTAATTAATTCCGGGTCCGGGCGCTTGCTGATAGCATTCCGACAGCCACAGTTGATTTTTCTCCCTGCCGTGAGTTCGAGTTTAAGGGGTTGTTGTGTTCTCTATGGGGTCCTTGTTCAGCCGTCAATCCGCGCCACTGCTTGGCCTGGACATCAGCTCATCCAGCGTCAAGCTGGTTGAGCTAGGCCGGCATGCATCGGGCCAATTGGTGCTTGCTCACTGCGGGCAGGAAATATTGCAGCCGGGCTGGGTCCAAGATGGTCAGATCGATAAGTTTGACGAGGTGGTGCAAGCCGTGCGTCGGCTGGTTCGGCGCAGTGGGAGCAAAGCCCGCGATGTGGCCATGGCGCTCCCTGCCTCGACGGTCATCACTCGCAAGATTCGCTTGCCGGCTGGTATGAGTGAGGCCGATCTGGAACTGCAGGTGGAGGCCGAAGCCAACCAGTACATCCCCTTCCCGATGGACGAAGTCAGTCTTGACTTTTGCATCATTGGTCCCACTGCCACGGCCGAAGATGAGATCGACGTGATGATCGCGGCCTCGCGCAGGGAGAAAGTTCAGGACATACAGGGTCTGGCCGAGGCCGCAGGGTTAAAGCTGACCGTGCTGGACGTGCAAACTTATGCCTCGCGCCGTGCGGCTGAGCGTCTGATTGTGGATCTGCCTTTGCCGCAGCCGTCGGAGGCCATCGTGGCGCTGATTGAAATCAGCAGCCGAGCCACCCGCCTGCAAGTGCTGCAGGGGCAAGAGCTGCTTTACGAGCGAGACCAGGCTTTTGGTGGCGGACACCTCACGCAGTTGATCATGCGCCATTACGGTTTTGCCTTGGAAGAGGCAGAGAGCCGCAAACGCAGCGGTGATCTGCCTGACGATTACGCGCTCAGCGTACTAGATCCTTTTCTGGAGAGCGCCGCGAAGGAGGTCGGGCGGGCTCTGCAGTTTTTCTTTACCAGCACACCGCACACCCAAATTGACCATATCCTCCTGGCTGGCGGTGCGTCGGCCGTGCCGGGGCTGGCGGCCATGTTGCATGAACAGACCGGCTTTGGCTGTACTGTCGCACACCCGTTTCAGGGTATGGATCTCGGCGGCATGGCGTTGGACGAAAGACTGGTGCGCGAGGCGCCGTCCTACCTGCCGGCCTGCGGTTTGGCGCTGCGGAGGTTCGCCGCGTGATTCGGATCAACCTATTGCCTCACCGGGAGCTGGCGCGCAAGCGGCGGCGGGACAGCTTCAACCGGAGTCTCGGTCTGGCTGCTTTGCTTGGAGGCCTGGTAGCTGCCTTTGTGTTTGTCGCGTTTCAGGCGCAGATCTCTGCCCAGCGAGAAAAAAACCAGTTGCTGCAAGCTGAAATCACTCGTTTCGACGCCCAGATCAAGGACATTGCGACCTTGCAGACCGAGATCACGGCACTGCGTGCGCGCCAGCATGCGGTTGAAGACCTGCAGGCCGACCGTAACCTGCCGGTGTTTTTACTGACCGAACTGGTCCGACTGCTGCCGGAAGGGGTGTTTATTGCCAGTTTGCGGCAAGACGCACAGGCGCTGACGCTCTTGGGTGCGGCCCAGTCCAATGAGCGGGTGTCTGAGCTGCTGCGCAATCTGGGCAACCAGTCGCCGTGGTTTGCCCGGCCAGAGCTTGTGGAAATCGTGGCCGGTACCCAGGCACTGTCACCGCGCGACCAGCGTCGGGTCGCTAACTTCACCATTCGGGTACGCCTGGTGCGAGCCAGTGACACCGATAAACTCAAAACCGCCGGCGTCCCTGCGCTGCCCGTCAGTGCCCCTCGGCCGGGCCAACCTTAATGAAGCCCCTCAAGCTCCCTCACCGACCCAGTCAACCCGCATTGCGCCTGATCCTGGGCCAGTTGCGAGCGCAGTTCACCGGTCTCAACCCGCAGGACCCGGCCAGTTGGCCGGAACTGCCACGCCTGACCTTGCTGCTGTTGGTGAGCTTCCTGGTGTTGCTGGTCCTGTGGTTTGCCCTGCTCCAGGGGTATCAGGACGCGTTTGCGGCTGAGCAGAACCGGGAAGTCAAGCTGAGGGAGGAGTTTCAGCAAAAGTTAGCCAAGGCCGTCAATTTGGAGGCGCTCAAAAAGCAGCGTGAGCAGGTGCGCCAATATGTAAATCAGTTGGAAAAACAGCTGCCCAGTAAGGCAGAAATGGACGCGCTGCTGTCGGACATCAACCAGGCTGGCCTGGGCCGAAGCCTGCAGTTCGATTTGTTCCGGCCGGGCCAGGTCGCGGTCAAAGAGTATTACGCCGAGCTGCCGATTGCGGTGCGGGTGAGTGGGCGCTACCACGACATTGGTGCCTTTGTCGCCGACGTCGCCAAACTCTCGCGCATCGTGACGCTGAATAACCTGAACATTCAGCCGCTGCCCCAACGCGAGGGGGTGCTGGCGATGGATGCCACCGCCAAGACCTTCCGCTACCTTGACGCTGATGAGGTGGCAGCGCAACGGCTGGCAGCGGCTGCAGCCGCCAAGGCCAAAGCGGCCAAGAAATGAGCCGGAGTACCATGCAAAATCTGCCTCGCCTGGGTTGCTTGCTGGCGATGCTTGGCCTTTCGGGTTGCGGCGTGGCCACCCAAGACGAACTCACTCAGTGGATCAGCCAGCAAAAAAGCCAGACCCGTGCGCGCGTGCCACCTCTTGCCGAACCCAAGCAGTTTCAGCCCCAGGCCTATGCGCCGGTCTCGGCAGTGGATCCGTTCAGTAACCAGCAGCTGACCCAGGCGCTCAAGCGCGACAGCGCAACGGTCAGCGCCGGCACCGCTTTGCTCGCCCCAGAGTTGGCCCGCCGCAAGGAGGCGCTGGAGGCGGTGCCCTTAGATGCCATGGCCATGGTAGGCAGCATGGTTCGGGCTGGCCAGCCAGTGGCGCTGGTCAAGGTAGACCGCATGTTGTACCAGGTGCGACCGGGTCACCACCTGGGGCAGAACTACGGCCGTGTGGTTCGCATCACCGAGACTGAGCTCAGCCTTAGGGAGGTGGTGCAAGACGCCTCGGGCGATTGGATTGAACGCACCGCCAGCTTGCAGTTGCAGGAGAAATCAAAATGAAAACAGCTCACCACCCGTGGGCCGCACGGGCTGCACGGGCCTCACGCCGACTTGGCCTGGCACTGTGTTTGCTGGGAACGGCGGCCATGGCCATGGCGCAAAACAGCCTGGAGGCGGTGACGGCTTCGCTACAAGACGGGCAGGAGATCGTCAAAATTGATCTTGCACAGCCACTGACGGTGGCGCCGACCGGCTTTGTGATGCAGTCGCCGGCGCGCATCGCACTTGATCTGCCGGCCGTTGGCAACGGCACTGGGCGCACCAGTTACGAGTTTAGCTTGGGCAACCTCAAATCCATGACACTGGTGCAGGCCGGCGACCGAATGCGATTGGTGTTGAACCTCAAGCAAGCCGGCGCCTACAGCACTCGGCTGGTGGGGCGGTCGCTGCTGGTCATGTTGTCAGGGCCAGCGGGGCCGGCGGGGACTGCCGCCCCGGCCTCAGTGGCGGCTGACAGCCGCAGTCGAAACCCGCAAGCGATCAAAGACCTTGATTTCCGGGTTGGTCCGGATGGTGCGGGCCGGGTCATTGTCACACTGGCCCATGATCAGGTCGGGGTCGATCTGCGCCAACAGGGCCAGACGCTGGTGGCTGAGTTCTTGCAATCGAGCCTGCCCGAGGGGCTGCGCCGGCGCATCGATGTGACTGATTTTTCGACGCCGGTTCAGACCGTGACGCTGTCGCAGGCGGGTGACCGGGTGCGCATGGTGATCGAGCCCAAGGGCACGTGGCAGCATTCTGCCTACCAGAGTGAGCGGCAATATGTGGTGGACATTCGGCCGACGCGGGTTGACCCCGCCAAGCTGACCGCCGGACCTGGTTTCAGTGGACAAAAGCTGTCGCTCAATTTTCAGAATATCGACGTGCGCGCCCTGTTGCAAGTGATTGCCGACTTCTCCAACTTCAACATCATTACCTCAGACTCTGTAACCGGCTCGGTCACCCTGCGCCTGCAGGACGTGCCCTGGGACCAGGCGCTGGACATTATTCTGCAGA
>CAXNFT010000098.1:0-8840 GCA_964201255.1 Rhodoferax sp. | reverse complement strand
GCCGTGGCCGCCGCAGTGGGCGCCGCGCCTGCAGAGGTAGCTCTTACACGTGGCGCCACCGAGGCGCTGCAACTTCTGATTGGCGGCTACAACAAGCTGCAGCCGGGTGATACTGTGCTCTATTCCGACCTGGATTACGACTCGATGCAGTACGCCATGAACTGGCTCAAGGAGCGCCGTGGTGTGAATGTCGTTAAGTTCAGCATCCCTGAGCCGGCCAGCCGTGCGGCGGTGCTCCAGACCTACCAGAAGGTGTTGGCCGACCACCCCAAGGCAGCTCTGCTGCTGGTGACCCACGTTAGCCACCGCACCGGCCTGGTCATGCCAGTGGCCGAGATTGCTGCCCTGGCCCGCGCCCGTGGCGTGGATGTGGTGCTGGACGCGGCCCACTCCTGGGGTCAGATCGACTTCAAAGTGCAAGACCTGGGCGTGGACTTCATTGGCTTTAACCTGCACAAATGGATTGGTGCGCCGCTGGGTATCGGCTTCATGTATGTGGCCAAGTCGCGGCTGGCCGATATCGACCGTGCCATGGGTGACGAAGACTGGGCCCCGACCGATATCCGCGCGCGGGTGCACACCGGCACCTATAACTTTGCCTCGGTGTTGGCGCTACCAGGTGCGCTGGCATTGCACCAGCAGATCGGGCCGCGCGCCAAGGCGCTGCGCCTGCGCCATCTGCGAGATTACTGGGTCAGCCGCGTGCGCGGCTTCAAGGGCTTGGAGATATTGACGCCCGACGAGCCGGGCATGGCTGCCGGCATCACCTCGTTCCGCCTAGCCGGCAAAGGCACGGCTGCCGACAACAACGCCACCGTGGCGCAATTGCGCGACCAGTTTGGTGTGTTTACGGTGCGGCGCGCCGGTGTGGCCAAGGGCCAGTGCATTCGGGTGTCACCGGCGATCTACACCTCAGAAGCTGATCTGGACCGGCTGGTGCAGGGATTGCGCGCAGTGACGTCTGCTTGATCGGTATTTGCCCGGCACATAAGGGCCGGGCAAGCCGCTCAATGACCGGTGAATTTGGGCGTCCGTTTTTCGAAGAACGCTGAGATCGCCTCTTTGGCATCGTCGCTGCGCAGAACTCGAACCTGGTTCAAGGCCTCCATTGCCACGATCTCTTCGGCAGTGTGAGTTTCTGCGGCATTGAGGTTGGCCTTGATGAATCGGTAGGCTAACGGCGGGCCGTCCGCGAGGCGTCGGGCGAAGGTGGTCACCTCGTCGCTGAGCTCGGCATCGGGCACCACTTTGTTGACCAGCCCGATCCTCAGGGCCTCTTCCGCCGGAACGCGGTCAGCGAAGAAGAAAAGTTCACGCGCCTTGGCAACGCCGACCAATTTGCTGAGGTAATAGCTGGCGCCTAACTCGCCCGCAATCCCGATGCGTGCGAACGCTGTAGAGAAAAACGCGGTGTCAGACACGATGCGAAAGTCGCAGGCTGCCGCTAGTGCGGTGGCGGCTCCTACGCATGCGCCTCGGACCATGGCGATCGTCGGCTTTGGCATGCCGTGCAGCAGCAGCGGCCCTTCGCTGGCGCGGCGGGTGCGTTCGGCCGAGTTGTCGATGTCATTCCATATGGGATCATCTTTCCACTGCACCCATTGCGGATCATTGCGGTCTATCGCTTCGAACTCCTTGATGTCGCCACCTGCGCAGAAGGCCTTGCCCGCACCGGTCAGAACGACCACACGCACGTCAGGTGCTGCAGCGGCTTCGCGCAGGCGGTCGTTGAGTTCCCGCGTCATTGAGATCGTGAGACCATTCATCGAAGCCGGACGGTTGAGTGTCACGGTCAGAATGCCGTCTTGCAGGTTAGTCAGGATGTCGGTGCCCATGGGGTTCTCCAGTGATCGAAGCGAATGTCAGTGTTGACGAGGCGGCCAGGGAATGAATGCGCTGGTCCGCCAGCAGTAGTCTTGATAGCCAGGGTTTTTCTTGCCCAAACGGCGCTCCAACAGGTTGGCGCCCAAGGGCCCGATGATCATGGCGCTCAACAGCGCTGGGGCAAAGATGGTCAGCATGCCTATCAGCCCGGTGTCGCAAGCCATCAAATACAAACCCCATTGCACCAACATTTCGCCGAAGTAGTTGGGGTGGCGCGAATAGCGCCATAGGCCTCTGTCCATGACCTCGCCCGGCGATTGTCTTTGCCGCCTGAAGCGAGCCATTTGCCAATCGGCCAGAGCCTCCACGGTGAGACCGGTAGCCGACAGCCCAAAGCCGATCCAGACTAGTGGGCCAGGTGGGCCGGACGACGGCATAGAAATCGCGACCACCACAGGCATGGTGCACAAAAACATGAGCAGTCCCTGCAGGCCAAACACAGCTCGCAGGCTGTACAAAGCGTAGTTTTGGCCCTGGCCTGTCACGTGTTGACGCAAGCGCGCATAACGGCGGTCCTCAGCGCCCCAATTGCGGATGCCGATATACAGGCCAAGACGCACGCCCCAAACGGTCGCCACTAAAAGCACCAGCGTCGCACGGGTGCCGCCACCGCCCACCGTGAGCCAAGCCACCCAGGCCACAGCAGCGCTACCCAGTCCCCAGAAGATGTCGACGATGCTTGAGTCGCGCATCGCCAAACTGATCAGCCACAGTGTGACTACGAAAAACCCGGCAATGAAGATTGCGCTGTTGGCGAACACCGGCAGCAGTGGGGTGATCAGTTCTGTCATGCAGTCTCCTCTGAGGGGCTTGTCGTCGCGATTGGGAACTGACAAGTGCGCGACATCGAATTTTTTTACTTTCTTAGTCAAACTAACTATACTTGATTTGACAGGCCGCAAAGAGCCGCGTCAATGGGGGTGGTAACACGCCAAACCATATAACCAACAGGAGACACCATGGGCTTTAAGAAGACTTCTCTCGTCGCCATTGCCGTTGCGGCCACGCTTGTGGCGGCGAACACCAGCGCGCAAGTACGCGGCGTTACCAAAGATGAAATTCTGCTCGGCAGTCACATTGACCTGTCCGGGCCAATCGCCGAACTGGGGCGAGCCGGCGTCAACGCCGGCAAGATGGCAGAGGAAGAGATCAATGCGGCCGGCGGCATTCATGGCCGCAAATTGCGCATTATTTGGGAAGATTCTGGCTATGACCCCAAAAAAGCGGTTCTGGTCACCCAGAAGATGATTGACAAAGACGGTATTTTTGCGCTGATCATGGCCACTGGCAATGCCCCCGCTGAAGCCACCTACCCGATGCTGATCAAGTCTGGCGTGCCCAACCTGTTTGCCTGGGCGGGTAGCCCGATGTTCACTGAGCCCTTGGAGAAAATCAGCTTCGCATTCTTTCCAACCAACGGCGACACCATGGCCCCAGCTGTCAAGCACTTCGCTGATCAGGGCAAAAAACGCTTCTGCTTCATCTACCAGGATGATGGTTTTGGCGCCGATGTGAAGGAGGGTGTGGACCGCGCCCTGAAGGCCGCTAAGCTCCAGGTGATTGAGGAGGTTGGCTACAAGCGCGGCACAACTGATTTCAGCGCTCAGGTCGCCCGTATGCAGCGAGGCAACTGCGATATGTTGCTGCTGGGCACAGTGCCTGCGCCCGCCGCGGGCATTGTCCAGGAGGTGCGTCGCCGCAACTGGAATATACCGATCCTTGCATCTTCCAACACCTACGATGAGTCTACGCTGCGCCTGGGCAAGGAGGCCATGGAAGGTGTGCATGCGGCGGTCGTTATTCCTAACCCGGATCCCGATCGCTCGTCGCCAGCGGTCAAGGAGTGGCTGAAGAAATACCAGGCCAAGTACAACCAGCCCGGTTCTTTGTATGGCGCCTATGGCTATGCCATCGTGCACCTGGCCGCTGAAGGCCTGCGCCGTGCCGGCCCGAACCTGACGGTGGACTCGCTGGTCAAGGGCGTTGAATCCATCAAGGGCTATAAAACTCTTTTTGGCGGCCCCTCGGTTAATTTCAGCGACAAGGATCACAAAGGCATGCGCGGCGCACTGCTCTACAAGGTAGAGGGTGGCCGCTGGGTTCCCGAAGGTGGCGAACTGCAACCTGTCCAGTGACCGTCTGCCGGGCATGGCGGGAGGGATCATGCCCGGTCTTCTGACCCATTTTTTTCAGCGAACCTGATGAACGAATTCCTGCAACAACTTGTCAGTGGAATCGCGGTCGGTTGCGTCTACGCCTTGGTGGCACTGGGCTTTGTCCTAATTTACAAGGCCACTGACATCGTGAACTTCGCCCACGGTGAGGTCATGATGGTGGGTGCATTTCTTGGATTGACCTTCATCGAGATCCTCAAGTTGCCTTATTGGATCGGCTTATTACTGGCAATTGCTTGCATGACCGTGTTTGGCATGCTCCTTAACCGCTTTTTGTTGCGTCCACTGGCTGGACAGGGCATTCTGGCGGTGATTGTGGTGACCTTGGGCCTGTCGATCCTGTTGCGTGCTTTTGCCAGTGTGATTTGGGGCCCCGAGACTTTTGCCCTGCAGACGCCGTTCTACAACCGCGTGGTTCGTGTCGGCGAGGTGGTGCTGAGTCAGGAACATGTGGCGATCATTGTGCTCACCATCGTGCTGGTGGCCGCCTTGTATGCCTTCTTTCGCTATAGCCGTATCGGAATCGCGATGCAAGCGACGTCGGAAAACCAATTGGCGGCCTACTACGTCGGTATCCCGGTGCAAAAGGTTCACTCTCTCATCTGGGCACTTGGTGCGGCCACGGCCGGTGTGGCTGGCATCATGTTGGCGCCGATTGCTTTTGTCCAGGTCAATATGGGCTATGTCGGGCTGAAGGCTTTTCCAGCGGCCGTGCTCGGTGGTTTCGGCAGCATTCCAGGGGCGATCGTGGGTGGGGTGATCATCGGCGTCGTCGAATCGATGGCGGTGCTCTACCTCCCAGAGGGTATTAACAATGTGGCTGCTTATATCCTGCTTTTGTTGGTGCTCATGGTGCGCCCCCAGGGCTTGTTCGGCATTCAGTCCAAACGTCGCGTATAGGCCAGCTCCACCATGTATTTCCCTAAACGAACCTCTTACCGGGATGATCTGCGGTTGTTTCCGGATCGTTTCACTTTGTGGCAATACCTGGCTCTTTTTGCTGGCCTGTTGTTGTTGCCCCTGGCGGCTGATGGCTACATCCTGAGCCAAGCCACTTTCGTTTTCATTTATGGCATCGTGGCTGTGGGCATGATGCTGTTGGTGGGCTACACCGGCCAGATATCACTGGGCCATGCCGCTTTTTTCGCGGTAGGGGCCTATACCGCCGCGGTGTTGCAGTCCCGTGGCATGGCTTTTTTGCCGGCCTTTGTGGCGGCCGGTGCTTTGTCTGGTGTTGTTGGCATCATCATTGGTTTGCCGGCTCTGCGTGTGAAGGGGGTTTACCTGGCCATGGCAACCTTGTCCTTCGCTTTCATCGTCGAAGAAGTGATTGTGCGCTGGAGCAGCGTGACGCGAGGGAATCGTGGCATGACCGTCAATGACCCGGTCATTTTCGGATTAAAGCTGTCCGGCCCGGTCCACATGTATTACCTGTCATGCGTCGTCTTCTGGCTGGTGATGCTGGTTGTTATCAACGTGTTGCGATCGCGTACCGGTCGCGCTTTGAGCGCATTGCGAGACAGCGATGTAGCTGCCGAGAGCATGGGCATCAACCTGGCAAAGTTCAAAACCACCGCGTTTGCCATTTCGGCGGTGGCGACCGGTCTGGCCGGTGCACTGTATGCGCACAAGCTGTCTTACATCAGTCCCGAACAATTCGGCATTATGGTGTCGGTCGAGTTTCTCATGATGATCATCATTGGTGGCCTGGGCTCCCTGCATGGCGCTGTATTTGGTGCCATGTTCTTCATCGTGCTGCCGCAGATCATTGTGGGCATCAAGAATTATTTACCTACTAGGATCGCTGAGTTACCTGTATTGGAGTCTGTGAGCTTCGGAGTCTTGGTGATCCTGTTTGTGCTTTTCGAGCCCCGCGGACTCAATGGTTACTGGGTCCGCCTGAAGACCTACGTCTCACTGTTCCCGTTCTACCGGCGGGGCATGTTCAAGCGTAACAAGATTGCCTCCAGCGACCTGATCAAGCATTGAGACCCCTATCATGAGCCTCTTCCAGGTCAAGGATCTTGCCGTTCATTTTGGTGGCATCAAGGCAGTCGACGGTGTCTCCTTTGAGGTCGAAAAGGGCAGTATTTTCACCATCATCGGACCCAACGGCGCCGGGAAAACCACCATTTTTAATTTGGTCAGCCGTATCAACGACCCTACCGCTGGCAGCATCCATTTTGAAGGGCGTGACATCACCCGTGTTGCTGCCAATCAGGTGGCCAGCCTGGGCATTGCGCGAACGTTCCAGAACATCGAGCTCTTCGACAACGCCAACGTCATGCAGAACATCCTCGTTGGGTGTCATGTTCACGTGGGGACCAGCTTGTTGAGCGAAATCCTGCGCCTGCCTTCTTTTACGCAACGTGAAATCGAGTCACGCAAAAATGTCGAGAAGATCATCGATTTTCTCGGCCTTGATGCTTACCGCGACAGCACGGTGGGCAGCCTGCCGTACGGTTTGCGCAAGATGGTGGAGCTCGGCCGTGCCTTAGCGGTCTCGCCCAAGTTATTGCTGCTTGATGAGCCATCCTCGGGCTTGAATGTTGAGGAGACTGACAACATTGGTTCCTGGATTCGCGACATACGCGATGTACTCGGGGTCACTATCCTGATGGTCGAACACGACATGCGCCTGGTGTCGGCTGTGTCCGACCGTGTTCTGGCCTTGAATTACGGCAAACTGTTGGCGATTGGCACGGCCGCGCAGGTGCAGCGTGATCCGGCCGTGATCAGCGCCTACCTTGGCAATTGAGCGGGAGACACACGCCATGGCCCTGCTGGAAGTCAACAACATTGAAGCCGCTTATGGCGCTGTTCAGGCCTTACGAGGGGTGTCGTTGAAAGTGGAGCAGGGCCAAATCGTTGCATTGCTGGGTGCCAATGGCGCCGGTAAGACGACAGTGCTCAAGGCTATTAGCGGGATCGTTGAGCCTCGTCAGGGCAGCGTGAGTCTGGAAGGTCGCGATCTCGCAGGCATCGAGCCCGACAAACTGGTGAGCTTGGGCTTGAGCCATGTGCCAGAGGGCCGGGAGATCTTTCGCATGCGGACAGTGCATGAGAACCTGGTGCTTGGCGCTTATCTGCGCAAGGACCACGCCGTCATCCAAGCCGACATGGCGCGTATCTTTACGTATTTTCCTATTCTGCGGGAACGACAGCAGCAACGTGCTGGGCTGCTGTCTGGTGGGCAACAGCAGATGCTGGCCATTGGCCGTGCCCTCATGGCCCGGCCGCGGGTGATGCTCATGGACGAGCCATCCTTGGGGCTATCACCGCTGCTGGTCAAAGAAATCTTCACCATCATTCGGCGCTTGCGGGATGACGGCATGACCATTTTGCTGGTGGAGCAGAATGCCAGCGTTGCCTTGGATGTGGCTGATCGCGGGTACATCATGGAGGTTGGCCGCGTTGTCTTGGAGGACAGTGCCCAAGCGTTGCGCAACAACCCGACCATCCGTGAGTTTTATCTTGGTATTGCGCAGGATGGTGCGCTGGCGTCCACGGGCAACCGTCGAAACCGAAAGAAACAATGGTGACCACAGCAGACACATTAGCCGCTCGGTTCTGGCGCGTTGCAGCTCAGCGCAAGGCTGGCGTGGCTTTGCGGTGGAACCACTTAGGCCTCTGGAATGACATCACCTGGGCCGATTACGCCGAGGCGGTGCGAGCGCTTGGCTTGGGCTTGCTGGCCATGGGGGGCCGACGAGGTGACCGGGCCGTCGTGCTGTCCGACGTCCGCCCTGAGTGGTGTCAAATCGAATTCGGAGCGATGGGCGTGGGCATCCAGTCGGTTGGGCTGCACCACACCGATTCCGCTGCCCATCTGGCGCAGGTGGTCCAAGACAGCGCGGCGCGCTGGCTCTTCGTTCAGGATCAGGCCCAACTGGAGAAGGCCTTGGCCGTGCTGGGCGAGATGCCCGGGATCGAGAAAATCTTCTTTTTTGATGGCAGTGGTTTGCATGCCCTGGCGCACCCTCTGGTCACCGACTTCGAGACAGTGCTGCAAGCGGGCCGCGTTTTTCATGGCGAGCATCCTCAGCGCTGGGAGACCGAGGTGGGTATGGCTCGCCCCGAAGACGTTGCCACCATCGTTTACACCTCTGGGCGCACGGGCGCACCCAAAGGGGTTTTGCTCACGCACAGCAACCTGATGTTCCAGGTGCAGGCACTGGGGCAACTGTGCCCCAGCCAGCCTGGTGACGATCAGCTTGGCTTCCTGTCTATGGGCGCCGTCCTTGAACGTTACTTTTCCCTCTACCGTGCGCTGGATCACAACATCGTCGTGCACCTCGGCAAAGGCCTTCCCACGCTACTCGACAATTTGCGCGAGATATCGCCGCACATTGTGTTGGCGGTGCCCAGGGTCTGGGAAAAACTCTATGCGACAGTATCAATGGGCGTAGCTGATGGCACGCCCATGGAGCGATGGGCTTACGCCAAGGCAATTGCACTCGGATACCGCGTGGCGGCTTGCCGACAATCTGGCCAGGCTGTACCGATGGGGTTGAGCCTGCAGTACGCATTCGCTCGCCAATTAGTTCTCAACCGGGTGCGCACCCTCATCGGCTTGCGGCGTGCGCGCCTCTTGGTGTCCAGCGCGGCGCCTATTTCTCCGGCCTTGACCCGCTGGTTTGAGGCTCTGGACCTGACCATGGTAGAAGCCTATGGTCAGACCGAATGCAGTGGCGTGGTCACCATCAGCCGCCCTGCTGAAGGCCCATCGGGCACGGTCGGCAAGGCGTTGCCAGGTACAGAGATCCGGCTTGCGCCCCAAGG
>CAXNFT010000097.1:0-8917 GCA_964201255.1 Rhodoferax sp. | reverse complement strand
CCCGGTCTTCGGGTTTTTAAGCTTGCACCAGGGGCCGTCGTCGATCAGCTCGGCGCCAAACTCCTTCTGGGCCAGGCCATAAGCCCAGTCACGGAAGCCACCTTCAGTGAACTTCATGATGTTGCCCTTGTGCACAATGGTCAGGCTGGGTTTGTCGTTGTCGATGGTGTACTGCAACGCCTTGCGCACCAGGCGCTCGGTGCCTTCGCGCGACACCGGCTTGATGCCGATGCTCGAGGTGTTGGGAAAGCGGATTTTTTTGACGCCCATCTCGTCCTGCAGGAACTTGATGAGCTTTTTGGCCTTGTCCGACTCAGCTTCGAACTCGATGCCGGCGTAGATGTCTTCCGAGTTCTCGCGGAAAATCACCATGTTGGTCTTGTGCGGCTCCTTGACCGGGCTAGGCACGCCTTCAAAGTACTGAATGGGGCGCAGGCAAACGTACAGGTCCAGTTCCTGGCGCAAGGCCACGTTAAGCGAACGGATTCCGCCGCCAACGGGTGTGGTGAGCGGGCCCTTGATGGAGACCACGTAGTCACGGATGGCGTGCAGGGTTTCTTCGGGCAGCCACATGTCAGGGCCGTAGACATGGGTCGATTTCTCTCCGGCAAACACCTCCATCCAGTGGATTTTCTTTTTGCCGCCATAGGCCTTGGCCACGGCTGCGTCCACCACCTTGAGCATCACCGGCGTGATGTCCAGCCCGGTGCCGTCACCCTCAATGTAGGAAATGATCGGCTCGTCCGGGACATTGAGGGACATGTCCGCGTTGACGGTGATTTTGTGGCCTTGGGTGGGAATCTTGATGTGCTGGTACATGACTGTGCCTTTGTTGGAATGGCGTGGTGGTGATCAGCGGGGCCGGACCAGGTGGGATGAACAGTCTGCCGCTAACGTAATTTTAGTCCGCGTCATAAACTGATGAACCGGCGGTGTGGCACACCTTGAGGTACCCTCTGTGCTTGCTCGAAAGCCCCACCATGTCCAGCCACCCCATCATCGCCATCAAACCCCTGGGCTTCACCTGGGACACCGTCGACCCCTTCCTGTTCTGCGCCTATCACGACGACGCTTACCCCGTGGCCAATGCGCAGATGGCGCCACAGGCCTCGCTGGCCGGCCGAGACATTGGCCAGGATTTCAGCCGCAAGGACGGCTGGAGCATGTACCACGGCCGTTCGGTGCCGGGCTTCCCGTCACACCCTCACCGCGGCTTTGAGACTGTGACCATCGTTCGCAAAGGTCTGATTGACCACTCGGACTCTTTGGGCGCTCGGGCCCGCTTTGGCCAGGGTGATGTGCAATGGCTGACCGCTGGCCAGGGCGTGGTGCACTCAGAAATGTTTCCACTGCTCAATACCGCGGCGCCCAACCCGCTGGAGTTGTTCCAGATCTGGCTCAACCTGCCAGCGGTGAACAAGATGGCGGCGCCCTACTTCACCATGTTCTGGGCCGACCGCATCCCCCACGCGACCGTGGCCGACGATGATGGCCGCGAGACTGAGGTGGCGGTGATTGCGGGTCGGCTGCAACAGGCCGAGACACCACTGGCGGCGCCACCTGCCTCGTGGGCAGCGCAGGCCGATGCCGATGTGGCGATCTGGACCCTGCGTATGGCGCCTGGCGCTAGCTGGACCCTGCCGCCTGCGGCCAGTGCCGCCACCCGGCGCCATTTGTATTTCTTCAAGGGCGGTTCGGTCAGCATTGCCGGCCACCCGGTGCAGCAGCATGGCGCGATTGAGCTGCGCGGCGACGCGTCAGTGGAACTGGTCAATGGCGCCAGCGAGAGCGAGTTTTTGCTGCTGCAGGGCCGGCCGATCGGCGAGCCGGTGGCGCAGCACGGGCCGTTTGTCATGAACACCCGGGCCGAGATCATGCAGGCATTCGCCGACTACCAGCGCACCCAATTTGGTGGCTGGCCATGGCCTGACAGTGCCCCGGTGCATGGCCGCGACCCGGCGCGCTTTGCCCGGCACCCGGACGGGCGCGAAGAGCACCCCGGCAATTGACATGACCGAATTAACCAGCCTGTCGGCCATCGAACTACGCCGGCGCATTGGTGCCAAGCAGATCTCGCCGGTGGAATTGATGCAGGCCTGCATCGCCCGGATCGAGCGGTTCAACCCGGCAGTCAATGCCATTTGCGCCACAGATTTTGAGCGCGCCCTGCAAGCCGCAAGACAAGCCGAAGAGGCGGTGATGAAAGGCCAGTTCTTGGGGCCTTTGCATGGCTTGCCATTGGGCGTCAAAGACTTGCAAGACACCGCCGGCCTGCTCACCACCTACGGCAATGTTCGCTTACGCGGCAATGTACCCAAGGCAGACAACGCCTTGGTGGCCCGCTTGCGCCAGATGGGGGCCATCGTCACCGCCAAAACCAATGTACCCGACATGGGTGCGGGCGCCAACACCCGCAACCCTGTCTGGGGTGCAACGGGCAATCCGTTTAACCCCCACTTGAATGCGGGCGGCTCTTCCGGAGGCTCAGCCGCCGCTCTTGCCACCGACATGCTGCCTTTGTGCACCGGCTCTGACACCGGTGGGTCGCTGCGTATCCCCGCTGCCTTGTGCGGCGTGGTCGGTCTGCGCCCGTCGCCCGGCTTGGTCGCCAACGATGCCCGCCCTTTGGGTTGGTCGGTGTTGTCGGTGCTCGGCCCCATGGCGCGAACGGTGGCGGACACCGCCCTGCTTTTTTCGGCCAGCGTCGGGCCGCATGCGATGGACCCACTGAGCATCCCCGTTGACGCACAGGCCTTTCACCCACTGCCTCAGGTGGACCTGTCGCGCTTGCGCATTGGCACCACCGAAGATTTTGGTGTGTGCATCGTGGACCCAGACATCCGTCGGGTTTTCCGCAAACGTGTGGATGCGATTCGGCCCATGGTGTCGGTCTGTGAACCCGTGGACCTGCAGCTCGGTGACGCTGATCGTGCCTTTGACATTTTGCGTGCCGAGGGTTTTGTAGCCGCCTTTGCCGAGGTCTACCGAACTGCGCCTGAAACCTTAGGCCCCAATGTGCGCAGCAATGTGGAGATGGCGGCGGCCATTATCTTGGCTGACCGGGCTTGGGCCCATTTGGAGCAGACCCGCATTTCACGGCGCTTTGCCCAGGCCTTGCAGCACTACGACGTGATCCTGGCGCCCGTGACGCCGGTCAGCCCCTTCCCGTGGACTGAGCTCTATGCCGAACGCGTGGACGGGCACACCATGCGGAACTATTACCACTGGTTGGCCTTGGCCTATGTGGTGACTTTGGGCACTCAACCGGCGCTGTCATTGCCCTGCGGGCGCGATGAGCACGGCATGCCGTTTGGCTTGCAGGTGATTGGTCATCTGCACGGCGATGCGCGCATGCTGGGCGCAGCCCATGCCCTGGAACAGGCCTTTGCCTCAAACCCTGAGCTGGCTCGTCCGCAACCTGACATGCTGAAGCTGCAAACGCCGAACGAGAGCTTGAAATCCATCGTGACCGATCCGCCGCAGATGGCCTTAGGTGGCCAGGGCGGCGCCGCAGACAACGCCGTTTAACGCTGGCAAACCAGCGCCGTAGCCCATACGATTTCCCCATTGGTCAAAGGCTACCCCGGGCAACAGCACAATATCAATCTGCGCCGGCACCCGGCGCGCGACCTGCGCAGCTCGCAGCGCGGTCTTGGCCTCAGACATTCAGGCTCAGGCGACGACGCGCACCATCTCCAGGCACTTGTTGGAGTAGCCCCACTCGTTGTCGTACCAGGCCACGATCTTGACAAAGGTGCTGTCTAGGGCGATGCCGGCGTCGGCGTCAAACACGCTGGTGCAGGTTTCGCCACGGAAATCGGTGGCCACCACCTTGTCTTCGGTGTAACCCAGCACGCCCTTGAGCGCGCCCTGGCTTTGCGCCTTCATCTCGGCGCAGATCTCCTTGTAGCTGGCCTCGGTGTTGAGCTCTACCGTGAGGTCAACCACCGACACGTCGCTGGTCGGTACACGGAACGACATGCCGGTCAGCTTTTTGTTGAGTGCCGGGATCACCACGCCCACCGCCTTGGCCGCGCCGGTGCTGCTGGGGATGATGTTTTCCAGAATGCCGCGGCCACCGCGCCAGTCTTTGTTGCTCGGGCCGTCCACCGTCTTTTGCGTGGCGGTGGCCGCGTGCACCGTGGTCATCAGGCCACGCTTGATGCCCCACTTGTCGTTGAGCACCTTGGCCACAGGGGCCAGGCAGTTGGTGGTGCAGGAGGCATTGCTGATGATGGCCTGGCCGGCATAGGTGGCGTGGTTCACGCCAAACACGAACATCGGGGTGTCGTCCTTGCTGGGCGCCGACAGAATGACTTTCTTGGCACCGGCGGCCAGATGCTTTTCGGCGGTGACCTTGTCCAGGAAGAGCCCGGTGGACTCAATTACAACGTCAGCGCCGACCTCATTCCACTTCAGGTTGGCTGGGTCGCGCTCCTGCGTCAGGCGGATGCGCCGTCCATTGACGATCAGCGTGCCGCCATCCACACTGACATCGCCCTTGAAGCGGCCGTGCACGCTGTCGTACTGCAGCATGTAGGCGAGGTAATCAGGCTCGAGCAGGTCATTGATGGCCACCACTTCGATGTCTGAAAAGTTTTGCAGCGCGGCGCGCAGCACATTGCGGCCGATACGGCCAAAGCCGTTGATACCCAGCTTGATAGTCATGGAAAACTCCCGATGATGTAAATGGGGTTACGCTTATTTGCGGGCCAGTGCCGCCAGCACGGTGTCGGCCACGTTCTCGGGCGTGAAGCCGAAGTGTTTGAACAGCACCGGTGCCGGGGCTGACTCACCATAAGTGTCTATACCGACCACCGCCGCACAGCCGTATTTCCACCAGCCGTCGGTGGCGCCCATCTCCACCGCCACCCGCGGCAGACCCTTGGGCAGCACGGCGGTTTTGTAGGCGGCATCCTGCCGATCAAAGGTGGTGGTGCTGGGCATGGAGACCACGCGCACCGCAATCTTGCGGGTGGCCAGCAGCTCTTGTGCTTTGAGGGCCAATTGCACTTCAGAGCCGGTGGCGATGATGACCGCCTGGGCTTTTTTCTTCAGGCCGACTTCACTGGGCTCGGCCAGCACATAGGCGCCACGGCTGATGTCGCCAAGGCCAGCCTTGGGGGCGTAGCTGATGTTCTGGCGTGACAGCAGCAGAGCGGTCGGCTTGGCCTTGTTTTGTAGCGCCACGGTCCATGCCACGGCGGTCTCGGCGGTGTCGCCCGGGCGCCAGACGTCCAGGTTGGGGATCAGACGCAGGCTGGCCGCGTGCTCGATCGACTGGTGCGTGGGACCATCCTCCCCCAGGCCGATGGAGTCGTGGGTGAACACGTGCACCACCCGCAGCTTCATCAACGCCGCCATGCGAATGGCGTTGCGGCTGTAATCGCTGAAAGTCAAGAAGGTGCCGCCGTAGGGGATGAAGCCGCCATGCAGGGCAATGCCGTTCATGATGGCGGCCATGCCGAACTCGCGCACGCCGTAGTTGATGTGACGCCCGCCGTTGCCTTTGCCTTCAAAGTCAAAGCGCAGGCTGGGGGTGCTCTTGGTGTTGGTCAGGTTGGAACCGGTCAGGTCGGCCGAGCCGCCCAACAGCTCGGGCAGGGCCGCTGTGAACGCTTCCAGCGCCAGCTGCGAGGCCTTGCGCGAGGCCACGGTCTCGGCCTTGGTGTGGGCCGCCACGACCGTGTCCACGGCCAATTGGTTGAACTTTTTCGGTAGATCCCCCTTCATGCGGCGAACCAGCTCGCGTGCCAGGTCGGGGTGCGCCGCCTGGTAGGCCTTGAAGCGCTCGTTCCAGCCCTGCTCGGCAGCGGCGCCACTGGCCTTGGCGTCCCAGGCGGCATACACCGGCTTGGGGATCACAAACGGTGCGTGCGGCCAGTTCAGCGCTTCGCGCGTGAGCTTGATCTCTTCTGCACCCAGCGGCTCGCCGTGGGCCTTGGCGGTATTGGCGCGGTTTGGGCTGCCTTGGCCAATGGCGGTCTTGCAGATGATCAGGGTGGGGCGCTCGGTAGATTTTTTCGCCTCATCAATGGTGTGGGCCACCAGCTCGGCGTCATGGCCGTCGATGGGGCCCAGCACGTTCCAGCCATAGGCCACGAAGCGCAGCGCGGTGTTGTCTACGAACCAGGGCGCCACCTGGCCGTCGATCGAGATGCCATTGCTGTCGTACATCGCAATCAGCTTGTTGAGCTTCCAGGCGCCGGCCAGCGCAGCCGCTTCGTGGCTGATGCCCTCCATCAGGCAGCCATCCCCCAGAAACACATAGCTGTGGTGGTCGACCACAGTATGTCCGTCGCGGTTGAACTCTTGCGCCAAGAGCTTTTCAGCCAGCGCCATGCCCACGGCGTTGGTCATGCCTTGTCCGAGCGGGCCAGTGGTGGTCTCAACACCGGGGGTGACGCCCACCTCGGGGTGACCCGCGGTCTTGCTGTGCAATTGCCGGAAGTTTTTGAGCTCTTTCATCGGCAGCTTGTAGCCCGTGAGGTGCAACAGCGCATAGATCAGCATCGAGCCGTGGCCATTTGAGAGCACGAAGCGGTCGCGGTCAAACCAGTGCGGGTTGGCCGGGTTGTGCTTGAGGTGCCTGCCCCACAGGGCCACGGCCATGTCGGCCATGCCCATCGGCGCGCCAGGGTGGCCCGAGTTGGCCTGCTGGACCGCGTCCATCGCCAGGGCGCGGATCGCGTTGGCCATATCGGCCTGGTTCGCGACGCTGGTCTGTTCTGTGTCTGCCATGGGTGCGGGCTCCGGTAGGGTGTGGGGTAGATGGAATGAAAGAAAAGGAAACCCAGCAATTTTACCGGGGCAAACTGGGCAGGCGCGCTGCAGCCTTACAGCAACGCGTCATGAAGGGCCACCAGCTCTTGCGTCAAGGGGTGGCGCGGGTCCAGAAAGATCATGGGCAAGGATTGCTCATGCGATTCACGAATTTTGACCGAGGCCCGCAGGTAGGGTTGCAGCACCGGCAGACCTTCGTCGATCAGCTCCTTCACCATGCGCTGCGGCAGATTGGCACTCGCTTGAAACTGGTTGACGATGATGCCTTCCACCACAAGGTTCGGGTTGTGATCAGCCTTGATCTCGGCCACGTTCTCCAGCAGCGTGTACAGCGCCCTGCGGGAAAAATCGTCGCAATCAAACGGGATCAGACAGCCCTGCGCGGCGATCAGGGCGCAACGGGTGTAAAAGTTCAGGGCCGGTGGCGTGTCGATGTAGATCTGGTCGTAATCGTCCGCCAACTGCGCCAGCGCATCGCGCAGTTTGTAGATCTTGTGGCGCGACTCCAGCTTGCCGTGCAGCTCGTCGAGCAGCGGGCTGGACGGCATCAGGTCCAGGCCCTCCCATCGGGTGTGAACGATGTAGTCGCCCGCAGGTTTGTCACGCACCGTGAACTTCAGGCTTTGCTCAAAAAACTCAGCCACATTGGGCTGGTCTTCTGTCATGTCACTGCCCAGCAGGTAGCGTGTGGAGTTGCCCTGGGAGTCCAGATCGATCACCAGCGTGCGCTGGCCCTGCCAGGCGCTGATGGCGGCCAGGTTGCAGGTGATGGTGGACTTGCCCACGCCACCTTTTTGGTTGAATACAACATGCTGCATCTAAGTTCCCTGATTGCCATCGGCCGTGATCGGGCCTGAAAGGACAAGTTTAGCGGGGCTCCCCGTTAGGGAACTGACGGGCAATGCGCAGGGGGCCCCGCGTGTGCTGTCAGGGCTAAACTCAATCTTTCAATCGCCTCACCATGCCGTCGCTATCCCACCCGCCGCCTTCTAATGCCAGACAGCCTGCAAGCGCCATGCTGCTGGCCGCTGGCCGTGGCGAACGCATGCGGCCGCTGACCGACACCTGCCCCAAGCCCCTGCTGTCCGTGCGCGGCAAGCCGCTGATGCAGTGGCCGCTGGAGGCGCTGGCACGGGCCGGCGTGGCAGAGGTGGTGGTCAACACCGACTGGCTGGCCGACCAGATTGTGGCGAAGTTTAGTGATGAAATTAGCCCTGAGCCCCCGTCTTTATTGATAAGTTTGCTACATAAATCGGAGCATTTATCAACTTTGCGCCTGCGGTACTCGCACGAGGGCCGGGACTTTGGCGGCGCGCTGGAAACCGCCGGCGGCATTGTGCGGGCGCTGCCGCTGCTGGCTGAGGTGTTCTGGGTGTTGGCGGGTGACGTGTTCACCCCTGATTTTGTCTTTAGCCCGGACGCTCTGGCCCGCTTTGTGGAGGGCGACAAGCTGGCCCACTTGTGGCTCGTTTCCAACCCGGCGCACAACCCAAACGGCGATTTTGGCCTTAGCGACGCTGGCCTGGCGCTGAACCAGGCGGAGCGGCGCTTCACCTATTCCACCATCGGCCTGTACCGGTATGACCTGTTCGCACCACCGTTCTGTGACATCCCGCCCGGCAACCCGCAGGGCCTGAAAGCGCCGCTGGCACCGCTTCTGCGCGCGGCCATCGCCCAGGGCCGCGTCAGTGCTGAGCTGTACACCGGCGCCTGGACCGATGTGGGCACGCCCGAGCGGCTGGCTGCGCTGAACCTGCCGGATCCTTAACGGATAAAAAGCGAATTTGGATTGAAAATCCATTCCAGCGATTTGGATTTTCAAGGTACTATTCATAGCCATGATAGAACGCCAAGACATTTTCGACGCCATGAGCAGCCGCTTGGTCGAGTCGCGTGCGCTGGCTTTACTCGGTGCTCGGCAGGTCGGCAAGTCCACCCTGGCAAAAAAATATGCGCGCCTGCATGGTTGCGCCTACTTTGACCTTGAAGACCCGGCGTCGCTGGAACAGCTCAGCGAGCCCGCGATCACGCTGGGTGGCTTGCTGACGCAGGGCCGCACCATCGTGATTGATGAAGTGCAGCGTCGGCCAGACCTGTTTCCGGTGCTGCGCACGCTGCTGGACCAGTTCGAACG
>CAXNFT010000096.1:0-8922 GCA_964201255.1 Rhodoferax sp. | reverse complement strand
CAGCACCAGGCCCAGGGAGATTTCTTTCAGGGGCCGGTCAAAGTAAGGCTCGCACACCGAGCGAATGGCTGACTCGAGCTCATCGACCCGGGTGCTGGCTGGCACCCAGCCCGACTCGATATGCAACTCAGCCACCCGCTTGTAGTCGCGCCTGAAAAAAGCCGTGAAGTTCTGAGCCAGGTACTCTTTGTCTGAGCCGGTGAGTGTGCCAACAATACCGAAATCCAGCGAGATATAGCGCCCAAAGGTGGCCGGCTCAATGCTGACCTGGATGTTGCCAGGGTGCATGTCGGCATGAAAAAACCCGTCGCGGAACACCTGCGTGAAAAAAATGGTGACGCCATCACGCGCCAGCTTGGGGATATCGACGCCGGCAGCCCGCAGCCGGTCCACCTGGCTGATCGGAATGCCATTCATGCGCTCCATCACGATGACATCGGTCATGCAGTAGTCCCAGATCATCTCCGGGATCAGCACCAGGTCCAAGCCGGCCATGTTGCGCCGAAGTTGCGCCGCACTGGAGGCCTCACGCACCAGATCGAGCTCATCGTGCAGGTATTTGTCAAACTCGGCCACCACCTCGCGCGGCTTCAGGCGACGCCCGTCCGCTGAAAGGCCATCGACCCAGCCAGCCATCAGGCGCATCAGGCTCAGGTCTTTTTCGATCACCTTGAGCATGCCCGGCCGCAACACCTTGACCGCCACATCGCGGCGGCGTCCCTGCCGGTCCTTCAGCACCGCAAAGTGAACCTGGGCGATCGAGGCACTGGCCACCGGCTCACGCTCAAAAGATTCAAATATATCGCCTACTTTTTTGCCAAAGGCGCGCTCAATCGAGGCGATGGCCACGTCGCTGCCAAACGGCGGCACCTGGTCTTGCAGGCGCGCCAACTCATCGGCAATATCAAGCGGCAGCAGGTCACGACGGGTGGACAAGACCTGCCCGAATTTGACAAAAATAGGACCCAGGCGCTCCAAGGCTTCGCGAAGGCGCTGCCCTGGCGGCGCGTCCAACCGCCGCCCGATCGACAAAATACGCGCCAGCACGCGCAACCATGGCTTTTGAAAACTGGTCAGTACCAGTTCGTCCAAGCCATAGCGCAGCACCACCCAGACAATGTAGACCCCTCGGAAGAGGCGGGTCATGTTGGGGCCTGGTGCGGGGAACTGGACGCCCGGGGCACCAGAAATTGCCGCAGCGCAAGGCGCAGGTTGCGCGCCCCTTCTGCCAGGGCATGGGCGGGGACATCGCCGATCAATCTCGCCAAGTCTTCCTCAAGCTCCCAACGCACATGGTCGGCCAGCCAGTTGACCTCCGCCGCAAGTTGCACATCACCTTCGACCCGCACCGCCGGCTTGTCGCCGCCCAGCACCTGCTGCAGCAAGGCCAGCGGCGAGGCCTCCGTCAAGACCAGACTCAGGTCGGTGCGGGCACCAATCGGCGCCAGATCCAACAAACCCGCTGGCGTTGCTATCAAAGAAATAGCTAGAAAGCGCCACTGGACGTGGACTACACGCCCTTTTTGTCTAAAGAGACGGGCCTGGGCTTCGGGCTCTTGCAGGAGAATATGGTTTAACAGCGAGACCAGTCGGCGCTGGACTTCATCCACGGCCCACGCGGGTGGTTGAACCTTGGGTAGGGGCAGTTTCTGCAGAAAAGCCTCTAAGAATTGAAAAGGGGACTGTGTTGCCATAGTCCCCAATTAGTCCCTGAATTTCCGGCCAAAAGGCCGGGAAGCTGCAGCAGCCCTACTGCAAGGCTTGCACGCCAGCCACCAGCCAGCCACTCTGACCGTTTTTAGGCTTGGTCATGTTCCAGACCTCACGGAAGGGGTTGGGAGCAGATGCGGGTTCTTCGCGGATCATGCCGTTGAATTCGACGCTGGCCATGTAGGCTTCACCCAGGTCTTCAATGCCAAGCAAATGGGCGTCGATCTTGACCACATCGGTCTGATTGGCGGGTACCCCGGTGTGGGCCTCGCGTTCAGCAAGTTGGGTCTGGATTTCAAGCAGCATGGTGTCTGTCATCATGGCGCGCAGGGCGTGGATGTCAGACTTGTCCCAAGCTGCCTGCAGCGTAACAAAATTGGCCTTAGCCGCGATCAAGAAACCTTCAGTGTCAAAGCCGGCGGGCACACCCCAGCTTTGGGAACCGACCAGGGCCGAGCCAATCATCGAGCCCGACTCGCCGCCCGCAGGACTGCTGTCGAAGGCCATGCTGTTGCGCTCCCAAGGGCGGGCCGAGGCGTCGTTGCCTACGTTCGCCGGGCTGTAGGCCGCCGGGGTGGCAGCCACGGGCGAGGACGAGGCACCTTGAAACGCAAAGGGCGAGGAAGTGCCACCAATTTGGGCTTGGGACGCCTTTCTTGAGCGCATGAACCAACCCACCGCCATCATGATGCCCAGAGCCAGCAGGCCAAACATCAGCATCTCGCCAAAGCCCTCGCCCATGCCCAGCGAACTCGCGAGCCAAGCCAAGCCAAGACCGGCTGCCAAGCCGCCCAACATGGCGCCCCAAGGCCGTTTGGGTGCTGCCGCAGCGGCGGGCGCAGTCGCTGCCGGCTTAGCCACATTTTGGGCAGGCGCTGACTGGTGCTGGGTCACGTTATTGGATTGCTGGCCAACCGACTTGCCGCTACCCATGCGCTTGGCATCGGCATGGAAACCCACAAGTGATAGGCACAAGGCCAATGTAAACGTCCAGATTTTCATACCGTCTCCTAATTGGTCATCCAGAAATTAGGATGGAAGTCTAAACTACAACACTCAACACTTCATTCCAACATGCAAAGCCACCAGGCCACCTGTCAGGTTGTGATAGTCCACATGGCCGAAACCACCTTTATGCATCATGGTCTTCAAGGTCTGCTGGTCCGGGTGCATGCGGATCGATTCGGCCAGGTAGCGGTAACTGGCATCGTCCCCAGCCACCCATTGGCCCAAGCGCGGGAGCACCTTGAACGAGTACCAGTCGTAAACTTTTTGCAGCGGTGGGGCCACCTTTGAAAACTCCAGCACCAGCAACTTGCCACTAGGCTTGAGCACCCGGCGCATCTCCGCCAAGGCCGCGTCTTTGTGCGTCATGTTACGCAGCCCAAAGGCCACACTGACCACGGCAAAATGGTTGTCGGGAAACGGCAACTGCTCTGCGTCACAGACCACCGTGGGCAGCGCGGCCCCGGCGTCCAGCAGGCGATCACGACCGGTGCGCAGCATGGTTTCATTGATGTCTGTGTGCACCACCTGTCCGCTCTTTCCCACTTTTTTGGCAAACGCCAAGGCCAGGTCGCCCGTACCGCCTGCGATGTCCAGCACCACGTCGCCCTCATGCACATCGGCAACCAGCACGGTAAAGGCCTTCCACGCCCGATGCAGGCCCGCCGACATCAGGTCGTTCATGACATCATATTTGGGCGCCACCGAGTCAAACACGCCGCGCACATGGCGCGCCTTGTCCGACTCATCGACCGATTGGTAACCAAAATGGGTGCTGGTCATGGCTAGCGCAACTTTAGTGGCTGGCGCAGCCGTGACCGGCTTTTTCAGGCATGGGCGAATCCCGCTCCACACCCGCTGCAGCGAGCCGTGTTGTGTAATCTGCCCACAAACGGTCCTGCTGCGAGCCCAGAAAATAGAGGTAGTCCCAGGAAAAAATGCCTGTGTCGTGGCCATCAGAAAATGCGGGTTGAACCGCATAATTACCCACTGGCTCCAGCCCGGTTAAAGCCACTTCGCGCTTGCCGGTTTGCAGCACCTCCTGGCCGGGCCCGTGACCCTGCACCTCGGCGGATGGGGAGTAAATGCGCATCAGCTCAAACGGAATACGAAAAGCCGCACCATCAGAAAAGTCGACCTCCAGCACCTTGGACGCACTGTGCACAGTGATCGACTGCGGCGTTGGAGCGCCAGATTGCAAACCTGCCATGTTGTGCCCGACTGGCCCGTTTAGAAGCGGGCCGATAAATTGAGGTGAATTTTCTGGTCCCCAGCCTGAGGAATACCCGAGCCGGGCACAGAAGGTAACACGCTTCCGGTCAAGATCTGCGCCCAGTCCAGGCTAAAACCATATGCGCCGCCGGCATATCGCATGCCAAAGCCGGCGCCCACCAACTGGTCTGACGTCGGTTTGCCGACCGCCGCATTGGCGTTGTTATTGCTCAACCAGCCGCCATCGACAAAGCCAACCATACGCCAACCCGGCGCCAGTTCGCCAGTGCTGAGCTCAATGGTGGCAAACACACCGCTGTCAGCCGAGAGCGGGCGCTCACCTGTGCCGCGCACCGAGCTGGCGCCGCCAATGCCAAACTGCTCGCCCGAAATCAGTGCATCAGGTGTGTATTGCAACTGGGTGCGCAGGCTCAGCAGCCCACCACCACTCAGGGCTGCCGAATAATTGGCGCCAGCACGTAGCAGCTTCCAGTTCACCGTGCTGATCCGGCTGGTCGTGGCGGCATTGCTATCCTCACTTTGGTACGCCTGCAGGTCGTTGCCCGGACCGCCTGGCAGGTTGAAACTGAGGTCTGCGTTGTAACCCCAGACCACCTTGTCGGCCTCAATCCGTGCGCTGTAGCCCAGGCTTAGCGGCCGGCTCACGCGGTCCAACTTGGTGGGGTCAGCCACGCCATTGATCAGCGCTACATTAAAGTTCTTCTGGTCCAGCCCGGCCGTGAGGAAGGCCCGCCGCCCACCTCGGGGCTCCAGGTAATGGCTGTAATTGACGCCATAGGTGCTGCCGGCCCCGCTGCTGGTAAAGGCGCCAAAGCTGCCCACCACGTCCGACTGGGTGTAGCTAAACCCAACGATGCCACCCAAAGCATAGAGGGGAATACGGTAGTTAAGTCCAAGCTGGGTCACATCCTTGATGCGCTCAGGAGCCGTGGTGTAAGCCAACGACGCCTGGTGGTCGAGCCCCAACACATTGGCGTACGCCGCAACCAGCGACACGCGGTTGTTGCCGGTGGAGTCGGAGCCCGTGTTCGATAGGCTCAAAGACAGGCTCGTCAGGTCGCTTTCCTTGAGCAGCAGTTTCACGTCGATGCGGTCGGCCTCGTCTGACTCTTTCAGCGAGACTTGCACCTGTTTGCCCGGGTTCTCATTGGCGATCGCGGTCTGCACCGCCAAGGTTTTGAAGTTGGGTGCCCGCCCCTCCTGCAGTTCGGGCAGGCTGGCCCGTACATTGGCCTCGCTATAGCGGTTGTTACCTTCAACAATGATCTTGCCCAGGGCAAATTTAACAACCTCAAGCTTGACCAGCCCGCCCAGGTCCTGTGGCAGCAGCGACACCCGGTGCAGCTCGAAGCCGGCCAGCTTGAGCGCATTTTCAAGCTCCTCAGTCGCCTGCTGCAGGGTGATCAGGCTGCCCTCACCAATGAAGCTATCCAGCACGGCGCTGATTTGGGCCGCGGAGATTGGCACATCACCCGTCACTTCAAAACCGCGAATCGGAAACCGGCTTGTGGCGCCAGTGGCCTGGGGCATGGCCAGCGCGGCCGCTGGCTCTGCGCTGGGTGCAGGGGCTGGCTGAGCCAACACCGACCCAGCAGCGAGCAGCACTGCCAAAGCCAGGGCAGTGCGTGGCCGACCACCGCAGTGAGCATCCGTTCTCAATGTGGGTCTGTAGGGCCTGAAGCGGGATGGTTGGGTCATGGATTGATCTGGGTGTGAAGCTTGTGTGCCTGCGGACTCAACGGCACTGGTTACTGGGCTTCTCGCTCAGCTGTTTAATAACGCTCTGCACTGCCGCATTGGTATTGCCGGGCAGGGGCACTTTGTCATACTGAATGAACAAGGGGATGCTGGCAGGTCGGCCAGTGCGGCCGTCTGAGGCAGCAAAACCGGTCTCGCCGCGGCCCAGGTGAATGGTTTCATTGCGCGAGGTCACCTGCACGTGCCCATCACGGACGGTAACAAACAGACCGGGCTCATCGGGTGAGATCGCCGGAGCGGGAGCCGGTGTCGCGGCTGTACTGGTTGTGGCTGTGCTGGTGGCTGGCGTGCCGGCCGTGCCAGTCGTCGTTGTGCCAGACGCCGGGGTATCGCTCTTGGCCTGGGTGTCCCCCTTGTCATCGGTCTTGGGTGCTGTTTTTTCGTCAGCCGGTGCCGCCGCTGTCGGGGTCGGTGTCGCCTTGGCAGCGCCAAACAGCTCCTTCGTGTTGACCGGCACAGTGTCGGGGCGGGTCAGGTTCTCCAGTGTAGGTGCGCTAATAGGGCGAATGCCTGTGGGGCTCACAAACAGGCCCTGGCCCGACTGCAGCACCTGCAGGGCGGTCTGCCCGGTGGGTGTGACCGTGATCGAGCCTAACCAGGTGAAGAAGCTGCAGCTGCCTGTGCTGCCACAGTCCAGGTCCAGCCCGGTGCCTCGAATGCCGATCGTGGCTGTTGAGGTGGTGAAATTCACATTGCGCGTATTGGCCTTGCCCACGAAGCCGGTCAGGGCGCGCATGGTGCCGGTCAGCAAGGACACAAAGAAGCGGCCGTCCTCGGGGTTCTTTTCGTCATAGACAAAGTTTTCGACCACAAATCGGGTGCTGGCACCCAGGGTCAGTCGGCTGTCATCACGAAACACCAGCACAGCTTTGGCGCCTGCACCTGTCTCGACCCGCTCCCCCACATACACGCTGCCACCCACCACCAGCCGGCGGCGCGTACCGGCCAGATCCAGCGCGGCAATATCTCCGGTTGCCACCACCAACTTGGCGCTGGCGGTCACGGCGTTGGGGCTCGCCTGCTGATTCACCTTGGACGATTCGGCCTTGCAGTCCTGGCCGCACAGCCGGGCGTCAAAGTCGGTCCCCCGAATACCGATGGTGGCTGTAGCGGTCTGTATCTTGGCAGACTCGGGCGAGCCCTTGGCAATCAAGCCGGTCACTGTCCGAAAGCCGCCGCGCAACAACTGCAGCACCATGCTGTTGTCTTCGGCAACGGCGGTCTCGGTGTATTTGAATGCCTGCACCACCATCTCTGAGTTGGGCCGCAGGGTCATGCGCGTGCCGTCTTGCAGCTTAAAGATCACCGTGGCGCCCTCACCGGTGGTCAAGCGGTCCCCTTCTTTAAGGGCCAATCCCTTACCCATAGCACGCGGCAATTGGGCGCCCGTCTGGGCAAAAGCCACGCCGCGCACAAACTCCACCTCGCCAGCCTGCTGGGCCAGTGCCAAATAGGGCGCACCCAACAGCAATACAAAAAGACTCAGCCACAAGGCGGAACGCCGCACCGCGCCATACAGCGCACCAAAGATTAGCCAAAGCCGGGCGCTCATGCCGGCGTGCAAGCGTTACCGCCAATCACCACTTCAGTCTTCTCTTTTTCTTGTTCTTTTTCTTTTTCTTTGTCCTTCTCTTTGGCTTTTTCTTGCGTTGTTTCGGTGGTCTTCTCGCCCTTGGCCTCCGCGTCGGTCTTCTCGCCCTTGGCGTCCGCTTCGGTCGCCGCGGCTTTGACGGCGGGTTCCGCATCGGCGGTCCTGGTCTTGGCTGCTGCTGCGGGTGCGACCACCACGACGGGCTCGCTCAAGGCCTTTTCAAACACCTCAAGGAAAGCAGTCACAAAATTAGCAGGGGCCACTTCCACCGGCTTGGTCAGTTGGGGGGGGGCGGTCACGGCCAGACCATTCAACAGGTAACTGACGGATTTTGCGTCGCTGGTGGCATCTGGCCCAAAACTCACCACGCCACCCGATCCAGCCAAGCCGGCACTTAGGGTGACGACCAGCGCGGCACTGATGGCGCTGTTTTGTACCAAATTATTGGCAGCTGCCATGATGACCGAGCCGCTGGTCGACACAATGTTGCCATTGAGTGTGATGTTGCCTGCGCTGGTGAGGTCGGTCGCCGTCAGGTTCACATCGCCCAAGGCCTGAAGACCGGCCGTACCCACGGTCAGGGGGCTGTTGGCGGTTAGGGCAATAGCGCCACTGGGGGCAGCGATAGCACCGCTGGTGCTGATGCCGCCGGTGTTGTTGATGACGATATTGCCCAGGCTAGACAGCAGCCCTTGCACATCAAGCAAGCCTGTATTGGTCAACATCAGGTCGCCGGTGCTGTTGGCCGAGAGCGCGTTGACACGGTTGCCCGCATCGGTCAGTACCGTCGACCCCGCCGCCTGCGTGGCCAACAGGCCAGCGGTCACCAGGGCGCCGGTCTGGCTGATGGCGCCATTTTGGGCCGCGAGCCGAATGCTGGCAGCGCTGATGGCGCCCACACTCAGATTACCCGTCACCTGCGTAATGTCCACTGCTCCGCCAAGATCAATAATGCCACCACTTTGGCTGAAGCTGGTGCTGACCGTCAGGGCGCCGGTACCAGACAGGGTGCCGCCGGTCTGGCTGTAGGTTGGGGTACTTAGGCTATTCGCGACAGCCAGGCTACCGCCGGTCAGGTTCAATGCGCCCGCGCTGGTCAGACTGCGCAGTTGCGTCGCGCCAGCGTCGCTGTCAAATTGAACTGTTACACCTGCCGGAATAGCGACATCCAGCACATTGGCACGGTCGGGGATGGCATCCCAGTTGGCGGGGTTGCTCCAGGCGCCAGTCGTTCCGGCGATCCAGGTGGAGGCGGCTCGTTGCGAAATGGTCGCACTCAGCAGGCTGTTGTCGCTCAAGGTGTAGTTGCCAGCCAGGCCTCCACTGAGCCCACCACTCACGCTGTCGTCGCCCAGGCTGTAGGTCGCAGTGGCCGTGCGGGGGCCAGCGTTCTTGCTGTCAAAGTTGCCGCTGGCGCTGGCGCTGACTTTCTCTGCACCAATGAAGCCGCTTAAGGTGCCGGTGGTGATCACCGCTGTGCTGGTGCCGTCGTAGGTCTTGTCGGCTACAGTGCTGCCGCTCACGCTCAGCGTGGCTCGTGCTATGTCGGCCGTGGCGGTCTGGCCGCTGGCGAGTTGGTAGTTGCTGGCCAGGCCGCCGTTGGCGCCATCTTGCAGCGCCACGCT
>CAXNFT010000095.1:0-9037 GCA_964201255.1 Rhodoferax sp. | reverse complement strand
CGGCCGGGCCGCGCCCACGCTGTGGATGCGAGCCAGAAAGCGGCCGATCCACTCCAGCACGTCGGGGTCATCCAGCTCGGGCGCCCGACCACCACGGCGCGGGCTCACGCTAAAAGCAAAGTCGCCAAAATTGTGCAGGGTGCGGCCCTCCAGCAGCAAGGGCCCCACCACCGGGATTTCGGCTGCCATCAGCTCGGCCGAGAACGCGTGCTCCTCCAGGATCTGCGCCTCGCTCCAACGCTGCGGCCGGTAAAACTTGGCCACCACCGCCTGGGCGTCCTCCAAATGCACTTGGTAAACCCGGTTCTCGTAGGAACTCAGCGCCAACAGCCGGCCGTCGCCATACAGACCCACACTGGCCAGCGCGTCCATCACCAGGTCTGGTGTCAGGGTCTCGAAGGCATGTAGTACGACGGGAGGCGATTTGGCAGACATGAAGACATTGTCGGGCTTGTGTTGCTTTGACAAACGGCACCCGCTTGGCCGGCTGGCGTCTCACTAAACCAGCTCATTGAACCAAGCCTGCGAGCAGCTGGCTGTCGGCAGCTGGCTTGCCAAAGCCGCAGTCTCTTGCTAACATTAGTCTAGTTAAGAAAGTAAGCGAGACACAATTTGACTGGCTCAGACAACCCCCTGCTTGGCACTTGGCACTTGGTGCGTTGGGCCATCCAATATGGCGATGGCAGGCCGGACAGCCTGCCCTACGGCGCCAACGCCACGGGCCTGATTTGCTACACCCATGATGGCAGCATGAGCGCCTGCATTGCCGCAGCGGCGCGCCCCCGGTTGTCGTCCCCCAGTGTTCGAAGCGCCCCCGTGCCAGAGCGCTTGTCGGCATTCGAGAGCTTTTTTCAATATGCCGGGCGTTACCGCATTGAACCCAGGAGCGATGGCCAGCGGGTGGTGCACAGCGTGACGCATGCGCTGAACCCCAATTTTGTCGGCACCGAGCAGATCCGGGACATCGACCTGTCGGTGCCGGGGTGCTTGACCTTGTCAGCCAGCGACCTGTTGCCAGGCACCCAGATCGCCAGGCACCACCGGCTCCAGTGGCAACGCAGGCCCACGCCATGAAGCACTTTGAGACGCACCGAGCGCGGTTTGAGCGGGCGCAGGCCGCCTGCGCGACGCGGGAATGCTGGAGCCCTTTCCCGGATATGCCCGCCAAATACCCCGATTCCGCCGCAGCACAGGCCTTCGGCCTTGCGACATTCCGCGCCCACCTCGGCGGCGCACTGGACAAAAGCTTTGTGCTTGACCAGCCCGGCGGGGCTGGCGAACAGGGCGAAGAAGTATCTCCCTATACCCGTCAAAAGCTGGGCATTGTCTACCCCCAGGCTGACCCGAACACCCTGTTTGATGCGGCTACGCGGGCCATCGGCAGTTGGTCTGGCGCGACCGTCGACACCCGCATTGGCGTGCTGATGGAGGTGGTCGACCGGCTTTACCAAGGCCACTTGTTCGAGATCGCGCAGGCCGTCATGCACACCACGGGCCAAAGCTTCAACATGGCCTATGCCGGCTCGGGCGTCAATGCGCTTGACCGGGCCATAGAAACCCTGGTCTATGCACACCAGGCGCAGCATGCCGTGGCGCCCCAGGCCCGCTGGGAGCGCCAGTTTGGGTCTGCTCACATCGCCCTGGAAAAAACCTACCGGCTGGTGCCGCGCGGTGTGGCTATCTGCTTCAGCTGTGCTAGTTTTCCCACCTGGAACGCTTGGCCCTCGATGATGGCCAGCCTGGCCACCGGCAACGCCGTGATCGTCAAGCCGCACCCGGCCACGGTGCTGCCCATGGCAATTTCGGTACGCGTATTCCGACAGGTACTTCAGGCGGCCGGGTTTGACCCCAACCTGGTAACTCTGGCCATTGACAGCAGCGCCGAGCCGATCGGCAAACTGCTGGTCAAACACCCCAAAACGGCGATGGTCGACTTCACCGGCAGCGTGCAGTTCGGCCAATGGGTCGAGCGCAATGCCCATCCGGCACTCAGCTTCACCGAAACCGCTGGCTGCAACACGGTGTTGCTGGAGTCGGTGGATGACCTTGATGCCGTGCTGCGCAGTCTGGCCACCACGCTGTGCCTGTTTAGCGCGCAAATGTGTACCAGCCCGCAAAACATTTATGTCCCGGCAAGCGGTGTGCGCACGCCAGATGGCTTGGTGAGTTTTGCCGAGGTCGGTGAGCGGCTGGCAGCGGCAGTTGCAACCCTGACGCGCGAACCCGCCAAGGCAGCCCTGATCTTGGCTGCAGTTCAGTCAGAGCAAACCCTGGCACTGCTCAAGCAGATGCAGGCCCAAGGCGCGCAGCGCGGTGAGGTGCTGCTGGCGCCCAAATCCTATGCGCACCCCGAGTTTGCGCAAGCCCGCACCAGCACGCCGCTGATGCTCAGGGTCAGCACGGCCGAACGCGATCTGTATGGCCAAGAGCGCTTCGGGCCGATCAGTTTTGTGATCGCCTGCGACGACGCCGCTGATGCGCTGGCCCAGGCCACCCGAGATGTGCGTGATTTCGGCGGCCTCACAGCCTTTTTGTATTCCACCGACGAGTCCTACATCGACCAAGCCGAACTCGCCTACGCGCAAGCCGGCGCTCAACTCACCATCAACCTGACTGGCGCCATGCCGCTCAATTTCGCAGCCGCCTACAGTGACTACCATGTCACCGGGCTGAACCCGGCCGGCAACGCCGCCCTGACGCATCTGGCCTTTGTGGCCAACCGCTTCTGCGTGAGCCAGTCGCGCCGACCCGCCCGCGCCAAGCAAGAGACCGAAGCAAACTGAAGGAAAACCCCATGGGCCACAACGACATTCCAGTTCTCAGCGGCGGCTTTGCGCCGGTGCAGCAAGAGCTGACGCTCGACCTGACCGACATCGAGGGCGAAATCCCGCAAGACCTGACCGGCATGTACGTTCGCAACGGCCCCAACCGCCGCTTCGAGGCGCCCGGCCGCTACCACTGGTTCGACGGCGACGGCATGCTGCATGCGGTGCGCTTCGCTAACGGCAAAGCCCAATACCAAAACCGCTGGGTCATCACCGACAGCCTGCAAGAAGAAATTGGTGCGGGCGCCGCGCTGTGGCAGGGCATCAAGGACCCGCCACGCAAGGACCGGCCCGATATGCCAGTCAAGAACACATCGAATACCGATGTGAAGTATTACGCCGGCCACCTGGTCTCGATGTGGTACTTAGGCGGCTCGGTCTACCAGTGCCGCCCGAACGACCTGTCCACCGTCGGCCGGCTTCCGGTGGACCCACGGCTGGTGGGTCTGCCGATCTCAGCCCATTCCAAGGTCGATGAGCGCACCGGCGAGTTCCTGTTTTTTGCCTATGGCAAGGAGGCGCCTTACATGCATTACGGCGTGATGGACCGGCTGGGTCAGCTCAAGACCTTCATGCCGGTGCAATTACCCGGCCCGCGCCTGCCACACGACATGGCCATCACGCCCAACTACACCATCTTGCACGACCTGCCGCTGTTTTACGACATGGACGCATTTGCCGCCGGCCGGCACAAGCTCAAGTTTCACCACACCCTGCCCTCGCGCTTTGGCGTGGTACCGCGGCACGGCACGCCGGACCAGATCCGCTGGTTCGAGGCTAACCCGACCTATATGTACCACGTGTCCAACGCCTGGGAAGAAGACGACGGCCAGGGCGGCATAGAGATCGTGATGACCGGCACCCCCTTCCGGCTGCCCACCGACATGCGTGGCAAGGTCGATGTGGAGCGCTTCCCCAAGATGCTGGCCAACCTAGAGCATGACTTCATGTTCTTTGAGTGGCGCTTCAACCTGCGCACCGGCCAGACCAAAGAGCGGGTCATTGACGACATCATCAACCAGGAGTTCCCGGTGATCAACTCCTGGATGCAGGGCCACAAGACCCGCTACTCATGGACCGTGCTGATGGGCCGCAGCAACCGCGCCGAAGACCCGCGCTTCTGTGGCTTCGCCCGCTATGACCTTGAAAAAGACAGCTGCACGACCTACCACGCCGGCGTGCACAAGTGGTTCAGCGAAGCCCCGTTCGCCCCCAAGGACAACTGGCAAGCCGAAGACGACGGTTACCTGGTCGGCTTCATGTGGGACGACCTGAGCAAGAGCTCCTGGGTCACCATCTTTGACGCACACGACGTGGCCCAGGGCCCGGTCTGCCGCATCCGCCTGCCGCAACGCGTGCCCAACGGCTTTCACGCCACTTGGGTCAGCGGCGAACGCCTGGCGCGCGGCTACTGAGATGGTGCTTGTAGATCCGGAGACCATCGCCGACTACACCGCAAAGGGCTGGTGGGGCCAGCAAACGCTATGGGATTTGTTTGTGCAGCAGGTCAGCGCGCGCGGCGATGCCGAAGCCGTGGTCGACGCCTGCAACCGCAGTGATTTCACCCATGGCACGCAGCGGCGCCTGAGCTGGCGCCAACTGGCTGAGGACATCGACAGATTCAGCCTGGTGTTGTTGCAACAGGGCCTGCGCCGGGATGACATCGTGGTGGTTCATCTGCCCAACTGTGTCGAGCAGTACGCGGTGTACATGGCCTGTGCCCGGCTTGGCGTGGTCGTGACGCCGGTACCCGTGCAGTACCGTGAACATGAGCTGGCACATATTTTGTCACTCACCGCAGCGAAAGCGGCCATCACTTTCACCCAGATCGGCCGCGCCGGCCATGCCCACCTGGCAGCCGACATGTACCGCCAGCTCAGCGCTGCCCACCCAATCATGCGCACGGTCCTGGCTTGGGGCCCCGACCTGCCAGCCGGGGTGGTCGGCATTGAGTCAACCTGGCCCGATACGTTGACGGCTGAACACCAAGCCCAGTTGGTCCTGGCGGAACAGGACGCTGCCGTCACCGCCAACGATGTGTTCAGCATTTGCTGGACATCGGGCACTGAAGCCGCGCCAAAAGGCGTGCCGCGCAGCCACAACGAGTGGCTGATTGTGCCGCCCAGCATCATCGAGGCAGGCCAACTTGAGCCTGGCGCGCGCCTGCTGAACCCATTTCCCTTGGTCAACATGTCTGGCCTATCGAGCGCTCTGGTCACCTGGCTGGTGCTGGGCGGCACGGTGGTGCAACACCAACCCTTCAGCTTATCCGTCTTCTTGCAGCAATTGCGCGAGGAGCGCATCGACTACACCGTGGCGGCACCTGCCATCTTGAACATGCTGCTTCAAGACGAGCGCCTGCTGGCCGGCATTGATTTTCAGCGCCTCAAACGCATCGGATCAGGCTCGGCGCCACTTTCAGAATTGATGGTGCGTGGCTTTGCCGAGCGGCATGGGGTGCAAATCGTCAACTACTTCGGCTCCAATGAGGGCGCTGCGCTGTCCGGCAGCGACATCGATATCCCCGACCCGGCCCTGCGCGCGCAGTACTTTCCGCGCGCCGGCGTGCCCGGCTTTGACTGGCACGTCTCCACCACCCGAAAAATTCAGACACGCCTGGTTGATCTCGACAGTGGGTCCGACATCACCCGAACCGGCCAGCCCGGCGAACTGCGCTTCAAGGGACCCACCGTGTTCAGCGGCTACTTCAATGCACCAGACATGTCGACCCGCGCTTTTGACGAACAGGGCTTTTACCGCACCGGTGACCTGTTCGAGATTGCCGGTGACCGAAGCCAGTACTACCGCTATGTGGGAAGGTCGAAGGACCTGGTGATGCGTGGCGGCATGAACATCTCCAGCGAGGAGATCGAAGGCCTGCTGGCGGCATGCCCCGGCGTGCAGGAGGTGGCGGTGGTGGGCGTGCCAGACCGGATACTGGGCGAGAAGCTGTGCGCCTGTGTGGTCAGCGCACCAGGGCAGACTGTGTCGCTGGGCGATCTGGTGCAGTTCCTGCGCAACCAACAGCGCGTGGCAGCCTATAAGTTGCCCGAATATGTGCTCCAGATTGACGCACTGCCCCGCAACCCGGTGGGGAAAATTCTCAAGCGCGAGCTGCGTGAACAGGCCCGCGCGCTGAACCCGGAGGCCGCATGAAACCGGTGTTGCTGCTGATTCCCGGCATGCTCAACACCACAGCGATCTGGGATGCGGTGCGGGCTGACCTGGAGCCGGCACTGGATGTGCGTGTTGCCGATGTGCTGACGCAAGACTCGATCCCGGCCATGGCCGCTGATGCATGGGCCCTGGTGGCTGACTTGCCGGCTGAAGCCAGCTTGACCGTCTGCGGCTTCTCCATGGGCGGCTATGTGGCCATCGAGCTGCTGGCCCGGCACGGCCATCGGGTTCAGGCCTTGGCGCTGGTCGACTCGTCTGCCGCTATCGAAACTGCTGAAACCATGCAGCTGCGCGAAAAAACTATTGGTGCGTTTGAACGCAACTTTGCCCGCACGGTCGAGGGCGTCATTCCGTTCAGCCTGCACCCCAACAGCCTGGCCAACGCAGGCTGGGTTGACGGCATGCGACGCATGATGCACGAGGTCGGTGCCGCCACCGCCATTCGGCAGACCCGCGCCGTCATGACCCGATCCGATCACCGGCCTATGCTGGCTACCCTCGCCCAACCGGTGCTGGTGGTGTGCGGGCGCGCGGACAAGGTGACACCACCGCGTCTGTCCCAGGAACTGGCTGATCTGATCCCCGCAGCCCAGTTGGTCTGGCTCGATGATGCCGGCCATCAAACCCCCATCGAACAGGCGCCAGCCCTCGCACGGCTCATACTGCAACTGGCCCTGTCGACCCAATCCCACCAGGAGATGCCATGACTTTGGCGAGCCGCCCCTTGCCGTTTGCCCTGCGTCTGCCTGTCGTGGCAGCGCCGATGTTCTTGATCTCGGGGCCCGAACTGGTCCTGGCCGCCTGCAAGGCCGGCATCATCGGCGCCTTTCCAACGCCCAATGCACGTCCAGTGTCAGTGCTGGCCGACTGGATGCACGAGATCACCGAAGGCCTGGCGCAGGCGCGCGACGCGCAACCGGCAGCCACCATCGGCCCTTGGTGCGCCAACCTGGTGACGCACTCCTCCAACACCCGCCTGGCGGAAGACCTGGCGCTGGTGGCACGCTTCAAACCCCCGGTGGTGGTGACGGCGCTGGGCAGCCCGAAGCCGGCCATCGAGGTGGTGCACGGCTACGGCGGCCTGGTGATCGCCGATGTGATCTCGGTTGGGCTGGCCAAGAAGGCCGTGGCGGCTGGCGCCGACGGCCTGGCCTGTGTGTGCGCCGGAGCCGGCGGGCATACCGGCTTCCTCTCGCCATTTGCCTTTGTGAGTGCAGTGCGCGAGTTTTTTGATGGCTATGTCATCACTGGTGGCGGCATCGGCGATGGCTGGGGTGTGGCCGGCGCCGTGGCCAGTGGGGCCGACCTGGTGTACATGGGCACGCGTTTTATCCCCACCGCTGAAAGCCTGGCGCCACCGGCTTACAAGCAAATGGTGGTGGACAGCAGCATCGACGACCTGGTGGTGAGCGCTGGCGTGACCGGCACCGCTGCCAGCTGGCTCAAGCCCTCGCTGCGCGCCCAGGGACTGGACCCCGACAACATGCCCGATGCGCCGGGCCGCCAATACGACAGCAACCAGTCCTTCGCTGGCAAAAAGTGGGCCGAGGTCTGGGCCGCCGGGCAGGGCCTGGGCCCGATCAAATCTGTGGTCAGCGTGGCCTCGGTGGTGGATGAACTGGCCCGCGATTACCAACAAGCCTTGAGCCGATTCAAACAACTGCCCTGGCTGGGCGCAGGAGACCAACATGCGTGAACCCGTGTATGTGCTGGGCGGTTACCAAACTGATTTCGCCAAGGTTTGGTCCCGCCAGGGACAGGATATCTCCGACATCACGCGAGAGGCCACGCTCGGCGCTCTAGCGGCGTGCGAGCTGGACGCTGCGTCGATCGCTAGCATCCACGTGGGCAATGCCTTTGGTGAACTGCAGCGGCAGCAGGCCCACCTGGGCGCCATGGTGGCGCAAGTGGTGCCCGAGCTGTGGGGCGTGCCGGCCATGCGCCATGAAGGCGCCTGTGCCTCGTCGTCCTTGGGCGTACTCAGCGCCATGGCCGAGATCGAGGCTGGCCGCTACGACTGTGTGCTGGTGTTGGGGGTCGAGGAGTTCAAAAACCTGCCGGGCAATGTCGCGTCGCAAAACCAGAACGCCGCCGCCTGGCAAGGCCATGAAGACATTGACTGCACCTTCATGTGGCCGGCCGCCTTTGGCCTGTTGGCCCAGGAGTACGAGCGACGCTACGGGCTGGACCGCAAGCACCTCAACCGCATCGCCGAGCTGAACTACAGCCATGCCCGGCGCAACCCGCTGGCCCAAACCCGCAAGTGGGCCTTCGATGCCTTGAGCTTCACCGATGACGACCAGGCTAATCCGGTGATCGAGCCCGGCACCCGGCGCCAGGATTGCGGCCAAATCACCGATGGCGCCTGCGCCGTGGTGTTGGCCTCGGCCAGCTTCGCCCGGGCCCACGCCCAGCGCCGCGGCAGCACGCTGGCCAAGCTGCCACATATCGCCGGCTGGGGCCACCGCAATGCCGGGCTGAGGCTCAAAGACAAGTTCGAGCGCAGCGCCGATGCCGCCTATGTCTTTCCCCATGTGCGCGACACCATCGAGGATGCCTGGCGTCGCGCCGGCGTGGCCGGTATAGATGCCATGCAGGGCGTAGAAACCCATGACTGCTTCACCACCACCGAGTACATGGCGATCGACCACCTGGGGCTGACCCCACCCGGCCAAAGCTGGCAGGCGGTGGAGGATGGCAGCATCGAGCCAGGCGGGCGCTGCCCGGTCAACATGAGTGGCGGTCTGATCGGCTGCGGCCACCCGGTGGGCGCCACCGGCACCCGCATGTTGTTTGATGCGGCGCGACAGGTCACCGGCAGCGCCGGTGACTGCCAGATTGAAGGGGCGCAGCGCATCCAGACGCTCAACATCGGCGGCTCCTGCGCCACTGTGGTGAGCTTTGTCGTGGCCTGCCCGGCCTGAGCCCGGCAGGGCTGTTGCACACCAAGACATGCTCGACCTTCTCCTGACCCGTGACGCGCTGCAAAGCAGCACGCTCAACCATGGCCTGAAGGTGCTGGGCGACCGCTGGAC
>CAXNFT010000094.1:0-9077 GCA_964201255.1 Rhodoferax sp. | reverse complement strand
GCCCTGGTTGTCGCCCGCAAACAAAGCCACCGCCACGGCGATGGCAAACAGCGACAACAACCATAGCGCGACGCGCATGGTCAGCGACCTGCCGCCGCCGTGGCCAGGGCGGCCAGGGTGTCGTCCACGCGGGGCAACTGCAACAACTGCAGTTGTTGTTGCACCTGCAGCAGCAGGGCGGCCGCGGATTGGGTCTTGCGCGAAGCCGGGTCAAAGTACTTGTCCAGGGCGTAACGGGCGGCGACCAGGTCGGCGCGCGCCGACTCCATCTGCCGCGCCAGTAGCCCCAAGCGGGCGTTGAGCAGTCTGAGCTTGAAGTTCTCGCGCAAGAAAAAAGATTGCTCGGGCGACAGCAGGGCCGCCTCAGGTTCCTCGATGCGGCTAAGCCGCACCAACGCGCGAGCCTCATCCCAGACCAGTTGCAGGGCCTGCTGCCACCAACTGGGTTTGGTTTCAGGCAGTGCCCGCTTGGCGGCCGCGATCGCAGCCACCGGTGCCACCGCGTTGGCCAGCACCAGTTCGTCGGCCAGGCGCACCAGCTCGTCGAGTTTGACCAGCAAACTTGGCGTGTCGCTCACAGCCGCTGACTTGATTCGTTCGATGTCGCGCACGATAGCTCGCTGCAAAGCGTTGAGCCTGGGCTGGGCAGCGCGCAGCACCCGCTGGTCCGCCGATCGGAGCGCGGCCAGCAAAGGCTCAACACTGCCCGTCAATTGCGCCTGCTGCTGGGCCAACCGGATCGCCGATTCGATATCCACCACCAGGTTTTCGTCGCGTGAACGCGACAGGCTTTGCATCAGCTCCTGCAACTGGGTGCGTTGCAACGAAATCTCGCTCAATCGGGCCTCAAACACGGCGACGCGGGCAGCCGTCTCGAGCGCCAGTTCCTGGGCCTGGCGGGCACTGGCGCGGGCGTCTTGCGCTTGCTCGCCGGTCTGGGCACTTTGGCGCGCCAGTTGCAGCTGAATGTTGTCGAGTTTTTGCCAAAGCAACAGGTTGGCCAGCAGGGCCAGAAGGGCCAAAGCACCGCAGGCCGCCAGCCAGCCCCAGGTGCGACCCGTCACAGGGGGGGGTACCGCAGTCTCGGCGGCGCCGGCCACGGCATTCCCTCTCTCACCTTGCGGCGCTGGCGCATCTGTATCAGTCATACAAGCAATTCTATCGAGGCAACGATGTCTGGCAGGGTGGGCCGTGACTCGTGCACTTGGCCAAAACCGGCCGCCCGGGCAGCCAACGCAATGCGAGGATGGGTCGCGACCGCACGGGCTTGCTGCCAGCTTTGCCCTGGCAGCAAGTGCACCAAATTTGCGATGGCTTGCGAACTGCTGAACAGCCAGACCGAAGCATCATCTGCCGCCCGACACGCCAGGTCGCGCTCAGATCGGCCCCAATGGGGCGCACGGCGCCGGTAGGCCACCAAAAACTGTGCCTGTAGGCCACGTGCGGCCAATTGCTCGGCCAGCCAGTCGCGTCCACGGCCCGCCTGGTGCATGGTACCGCTGCCAGACCCGTCGCCGCCAGGCGGCTGCGCCTCACTGTCGCCATCAACATCATCGCCCCGCACAATCAATACCCGGTCTCCGGTCTGCAGCTGGTCGGCCACCACCAGCCACAGTGACTCGGAGTCAAATTGGCCGGTCTCGGGTGACGGCATGTCGATGCATGACGCTGGCACACCGGCTTGCAGCAGCGCCCGCCGGGTCCCGGGCCCGGTCACCCATGCTCTTGTTTTTATAGCTGAAGACCCAATCAGGACGGAGGCTAGAGGCGGTTTTTCTGCAAAAAATGGAACAACGGCATTGGCGCTGACAAACATCACTGCAGCCCAGTCGCCCAGCCGCTGCCAAGCTTGCTGCAATGGCGCTGCATTGGTCACCGCTGCCACCTCGATCAGCGGCAGCGCCACCACGTCCAACCCCCGTGTCGTCAAATCCTGGCACCAGCGCTGCGCTTCTCGCTGTGGCCGGGTGACGATGACGCGCATGCCGTTCAGGTGTTGTGAGGCTGCTCGCTGCCTAGCACAAGCGTCCCGCCCTGGGCCAACACGCCGGCGCGCAGTTCGGCAGCGACCTGCTCGCCCAGCGCATTGGCCGATTCGAGGTCAAGTACCGTGGCCTGAGCGCGCACCTTAACGAGGGGCAGAAGGCCTTCCGGGTCGCCCCATGCTGCGCGCAGGCCCAGCAGGTCACCCTCAAAGGTGGCAAAGGCAGCCAGCGGCATGGAGCAACTGCCCCCCATGCAGCGGCTGACGGCGCGCTCGGCGGTCACCGCAGCCCAGGTGCGGGCGTGCGCCAACGGGGCCAGTGCGGCGACCACATCAGGGCGATCACTGCGCACCTCGATCCCAAGCGCACCTTGGCCTGCAGCGGGCAGCATGGCGTCCGGCTCAAAGCTAGCGCGGATGCGCTTGGCCAAGCCGAGACGTTTGAGACCGGCTGCCGCCAGCACGATGGCATCGAAACCGCCGTCGTCGAGTTTGCGCAAACGTGTGTCAAGGTTGCCCCGCAGTGGTTCAATCCGCAAATCTGGCCTCAAGGCGCGCAGCAGGGCCATGCGCCGCAAACTGGAGGTGCCGACCACTGCACCTGGCGGCAGCTCAGCCAAACTGGCGTACCGGTTCGAGACCAGGGCATCGTGCGGATCTTCACGTTCCATGACGCAGGCGAGCTGGAAACCTTCGGGCAACTCCATCGGCACGTCTTTGAGCGAATGCACCGCCAAATTGGCTCGTCCCTCTTCGAGCGCCACCTCAAGTTCTTTCACGAACAGGCCCTTACCACCCACCTTGCTGAGGGAGCGGTCGAGGATCTGGTCGCCACGGGTGGTCATGCCCAGCAGCTTGACTTGATGGCCAAGCCCGATCAGCAGGTCGCGCACGTGCTCGGCCTGCCATAAAGCCAATCGGCTTTCTCTTGTTGCGATGGTCAAAATGCTCATGCGTGGTGGCCCAAATTCGTACCTAGGCTGTAATCTTAGGAGGTCAGACGATGCTAGCATGGTACGCCTCTTGCTATGCCTCTGCCATGAACAAACCTGCCTCCCCTGCCCCCTCTGAGCGCTCAGCATCTGCCAGGAGCAAAGACAACGAAAGGCCATTGGTCGAAGACATCCGGCTGCTGGGGCGTATTTTGGGCGACGTGATCCGGGAGCAAGAGGGAGAGCCCGCGTTTGATCTGATTGAGCAGATTCGCAAGCTGTCGGTCGCGTTCCGCCGTGATGCCGACCACGACGCCGACCGCGCCCTGAAAAAACTGCTCAAAGGCCTGAGCGGCGACCAGACAGTGAGCGTGATCCGTGCGTTCACCTATTTCAGCCACCTGGCCAACCTGGCCGAGGACCGGCACCACATCCGCCGTCGCGCCGTTCATGAGCGTGCCGGCGACACCCAGGAGGGCAGCATCGATGTCGCATTGGCCCGGCTGCGCTGGGCGGGTATTTCGACCAAGACCATCGCCCAGACGTTGGCCACCAGCTTTGTGTCACCGGTGCTGACCGCGCACCCGACCGAAGTCCAACGCAAAAGCATTTTGGATGCCGAACGCGACATTGCCCAGCTCTTGAGTGCGCGCGACGACATCCGGGCCAAGGCTGCTGCCAACAACGCCCGCAAGGATGCCTTAAGCCCGCGTGAGCTGACTGCCAATGAGGCCCAGATGCGGGCCCGCGTGCTTCAGCTCTGGCAAACCCGGCTGCTGCGCTTCACCAAGCTCACCGTGGCCGACGAGGTGGAAAACGCGCTGAGCTACTACGAGGCCACGTTTTTGCGCGAGATCCCCCGGCTCTACGCTGACCTGGAGCGCGAGCTTGGGCAGCAGCCGGTGCACAGTTTTTTGCGCATGGGCCAGTGGATTGGCGGTGACCGCGACGGCAACCCCAATGTCAATGCCCAAACCCTGGTGCATGCCATGCGCCGCCAGGCCGAGGTGGCGCTGCGCCACTACCTGACCGAGGTGCATTACCTGGGCGGGGAACTCTCGATCTCGGCCATGTTGGTCCAGTGCGCCCCTGCCATGCAGGCGCTGGCCGATCGCTCCCCAGACACCAACGCCCACCGGCAAGATGAACCCTACCGCCGGGCCCTAACGGGCATGTACGCCCGCTTGGCCGCCTCGCTCAAGGCGCTGACCGGCGGCGACGCCGCGCGCCACGCCGTGGCACCCCAAAATGCCTATGCCAGTGCGGCCGAGTTTCTGGTGGATTTGCGCACCATCGAAGCCTCACTAAAGTCGCACCATGGCGCCGCCTTGACGGTGCAACGGCTGCACCCGCTGATCCGGGCAGTCGAGGTCTTTGGCTTTCATCTGGCCACAGTCGACTTGCGCCAAAGCTCGGACAAGCACGAGCTGGTGGTGGCCGAACTGCTGGCCCAAGCCCAGTTGGAGAGCGGCTACGCCCAGCTCGATGAGGCTGCCAAACGCAACGTGCTGATGCAGCAATTGCGCGATGCACGGCCGCTTCGGGTGCCTGGGGTCAGCTATTCCGAACACACGCTGAGTGAACTGGCCATTTTTGAGACCGCCCGGCAACTCCGCCAGGACTTTGGTGCCCAGGCGATCCACCACTACATCATCAGCCACACCGAGACTGTGAGCGACCTGCTGGAAGTGCTGCTGCTGCAGAAAGAAGTGGGGCTGATGCGCGGGCTGCTGGACGACGGCGCCCAGGGCAGCGCCACGAACGATCTGATTGTGGTGCCCCTGTTTGAGACCATTGACGACCTGCGCAATGCCGCACCCATCATGCGTGAGTTCTACGCCCTGCCCGGCGTTCGGGCCATGGTGCGACGTAGTGGCGCAGAGCAGGACATCATGCTGGGTTACTCGGACAGCAACAAAGACGGCGGCATTTTCACCAGCAACTGGGAGCTCTACCGCGCTGAAATCGCCCTGGTGGCCCTGTTTGACGAGCTCAACGGCGGCGCCACCGAGGGCGGCATTCGTCTGCGCATGTTCCACGGGCGCGGCGGCACGGTCGGGCGCGGCGGTGGCCCCAGTTACCAGGCCATCCTGGCCCAGCCCCCCGGCACGGTGAGAGGCCAGATTCGGCTGACCGAACAAGGCGAGGTGATTGGCTCCAAATACGCCAACCCCGAGATTGGGCGGCGCAACCTGGAAACCCTGGTCGCGGCCACCCTGGAGGCGACCCTGCTGCAGCCGACCAAGCCCGCCACCGCGCCCTTCCTCAAGGCCGCCGCCGAGCTCTCGGCCAGCAGCATGGCGGCCTATCGCAAGCTGGTCTATGAGACCCCGGGCTTTACCGAGTATTTTTTCGACTCCACCCCGATCCGTGAAATTGCCGAGCTCAACATCGGCTCGCGTCCGGCCTCGCGCAAGCCGAGCCAGCGGATCGAAGACCTGCGGGCCATCCCATGGGGCTTCAGCTGGGGCCAGTGCCGGCTGACACTGCCAGGCTGGTACGGCTTTGGTTCGGCGGTAGAGCAGTTCCTGCGCGCGGAAGGCACTAAGTCGCAAAAAGAACGTTTGGCGCTGCTTCAGCAAATGCAGCGTCAATGGCCGTTTTTCAAAACCCTGCTGTCCAACATGGACATGGTGATCGCCAAGAGTGACCTGGCCCTGGCCTCGCGCTATGCCGAGCTGGTGACCGACGCGCGCCTGCGTAAAAAGATTTTCGGCATGATTGAGGCCGAATGGCACCGCACGGTGACGGCGCTGGGCCAGATCACCGGTGAGCGCCAGCGTCTGGCCAGCAACACCGCCCTGCAGCGCTCGATCCGCCACCGCTTCCCCTACATTGACCCACTGCACCACCTGCAGGTGGAGCTGGTGCGCCGCTACCGCGCCGGCCAGGCCGACGAGCGGGTCCAGCGCGGTATTCACATTTCAATCAATGGCATCGCTGCCGGCCTGCGCAACACCGGGTAAGGCACAGGCTCAAGGACTCAGGCGCCGAAGGCCTCACGCAGGGCGGCCAGTTGTCGGCGCGAAACCGGCAGGGACTCGTCAAGGCCGTGCAAGCGCACAGCCCATCCGCTGCCGTCGGGGCCGACCTCGTGCTTATCGAGCGCACGCAACGCCGAGCGCGCCACCAGGGCATTGCGGTGAATGCGTATGAAGCGGCTGCCGTGGCGCTGCTCCAGGTCGCTCAGCGACCCCTCCAACAGGTGGGCAGCGGTGGCTGTGACCACGGTGAGGTACTTCAACTCGGCCTTCAGGTAGAGGACCTGCGCCAACGGCAGCCGCTCCAGCCGACCGCGCGACTGCACGGTCAATGATTCTTCAGGCAAATCAGGTGCTAGCCCTTGTCGGGATTGACGGAGCCGCTCTACTTTTTGTAGCGCCGACTGGAGTCGCTCCAGCCGTACCGGTTTGGTCAGGTAATCCACGGCATCAAGCTCAAAGGCCTGCAGCGCGTGCTCCGCATGGGCGGTGACAAACACCACAGCGGGCGGGGCTGTCAAACCGGCCAGGGCTCGGGCCAGGCTCAGGCCATCGGCGCCAGGCATATGGATGTCGACCAGCACCACATCCGCGGGTCGGTGCTGCAGCCAGGCCAGCGCCTGTGCGGCATTGGCGGCCTCGCCCAAGCAGTGCGCCCCAGGCTGCCTGCAGTCGCCCAGCAGTGTTCGCAGCCGGCTACGCGCCAAGGCCTCGTCGTCCACCACCAGCACCGTCAACGCGCGGCTCATGCCGGCACCTCAAGCCGCACCACAAACCAGTTGTCGCGCAGGCCAAAGCGGCACTGGCCCTGCACATCGTGCAGCAGCTTCAGCCGGTCCTGGACGTTGGCCAGCGCCAAGCCCTGCCCAGCGGCCCCCGGGCCATCGGGCAGCGTGTTGCTGACCTTGATCACCACGCGCTCGCCGCGGCGTTCGGTGCTGATGCGGACCTCAGCGCCGGTCGCGCTGGGTTCGACCCCATGGCGAACTGCGTTCTCCACCAGCGGCTGTAACAACAGCGGCGGCAGCAGGGCGGCGCCAGCCTGCGGGTCGAGCTGCCAACTCAAGCGCAAGCGCTCGCCAAAGCGCACCTGCTCGATCGCCAGGTAACGCTGGGCCAGCGCAATCTCCTGGTCCAGCGTGACCACCGGACCGGGCTCGCGCAGGGCATGGCGAAACAGGTCGCTCAGGTCCTCCAGCAGTGCTTCGGCCCGGGCCGGTTCGGCCCGCACCAGCGCTATGGCCGTGTTGAGGGTATTGAAGAGAAAGTGCGGCCGGATGCGCGCCTGCAGTTCACCCAAACGGGCCGTGGTGGTGGCCGGGGTCTGGCCAAGGGCGCGCCAGACCAAGGCGGCCACCAGCAAGGCAGCCAGCAGCGCGCCACTGGCGGCACTGGCCAGCCAGGGCAGCCGGTCCTGACCGCCCGCCAGCCACAGCACGCCGCAGCCGTAGAGCCCGGCCAAGGCGCCCAAGCCCACCCCCATCGCCTGCTGCCACCACAGCGGCAGCCGTGCGAGCAGGGTTTTCAGGCTGCAGGCAGCCAACAGCCAAATCAAGACGCCCGGCAAAACGGCCCCGGTCAATACACTCAGCCGTATCAGCCAGTCACTCAGGGTGTCAACGCCAAACAGTGCCGCCACCGCCGCCACCAGCTCGACAAACAGCACCGCCCGCAGCACCACGCCCAAGTGGCAGGCGTCAAACAGCAGCACCGCGTCTGGGCGCAGTGTGAAGCCTGACGCTGGCGCGTCAGGCAAGACCGATAAAATTTGAGGTTCTGACATCAGGTCGTGGGGCTTCAGCCGCATTATTGATGATCTACTTGTACAACCTTAACCCTGGTCCAGCGCCGCTCGCGCAGCCCCCGCATGTCACAAACCCAATTTGATAAAAAATCGCAAGCTTGGTCAGCGCTGTTTTCCGAGCCCATGAGTGACCTGGTCAAGCGTTACACCGCCAGCGTGTTTTTTGACAAGCGGCTGTGGCAAGCCGACATTGCCGCCTCGCTGGCGCATGCAGAGATGCTGTGCCACCAGGGCATCCTCTCACCTGAAGATCAGGCGGCCATTGCACGCGGCATGGCGCAAATCAGCGCCGAGATCGAGGCCGGCCAGTTCAACTGGCAACTCGACCTTGAAGACGTACACCTCAACATCGAGGCCCGTCTGACCCAACTGGTGGGCGACGCCGGCAAACGCCTGCACACCGGGCGCAGCCGCAACGACCAGGTGGCCACCGACGTGCGGCTGTGGCTGCGCAGCGAAATTGACCTGATCAACGCCCTGCTGCGCGAGCTGCAACTGGCGCTGGTGGACGTGGCCGAGCGCCATGCAGCGGTGATCCTGCCGGGCTTTACCCACCTGCAGGTGGCGCAGCCGGTGAGCTTTGGCCACCACCTGCTGGCCTATGTGGAGATGTTCAGCCGCGATGCCGAGCGCCTAACCGACGTGCGCCGGCGCACCAACCGCCTGCCACTGGGCAGCGCTGCGCTGGCCGGCACCACCTACCCGCTGGACCGGGAGCGGGTGGCACGCACGCTGGGCATGGTCGACGAGCAGGGCCAGCCGCAGGTCTGCCAGAACAGCCTGGACGCCGTGAGCGACCGCGACTTTGCCATTGAATTCACCGCCGCCGCCAGCCTGTGCATGGTACATATCAGCCGCCTGAGCGAGGAACTGATCCTGTGGATGAGCCAGAACTTCGGCTTTATCAAAATCGCCGACCGCTTCACCACCGGCAGCTCCATCATGCCGCAGAAAAAAAACCCCGATGTGCCCGAGCTGGCGCGCGGCAAGACTGGCCGCGTGGTGGGCCACCTGATGGGCCTGATCACCCTGATGAAGGGCCAGCCGCTGGCCTACAACAAGGACAACCAGGAAGACAAGGAGCCACTGTTCGACACCGTGGACACGCTCAAGGACACGCTGCGCATCTTTGCCGAGATGATTGGCGGCCAGAATGACCCGGCCACCGGGCAAAAAAGTGGCGGCATCACGGTCAACCCGGAAGCGATGGAGCAGGCGGCGCGCAAGGGTTACGCCACCGCCACCGACCTCGCCGACTACCTGGTCAAAAAAGGCCTGCCCTTTCGCGACGCCCATGAAACCGTGGCCCATGCTGTCAAGTCCGCGCAGGCCCAGCAGCTCGATCTGTCCGAGCTGCCGCTGGCCACGCTGCAGCA
>CAXNFT010000093.1:0-9133 GCA_964201255.1 Rhodoferax sp. | reverse complement strand
GTCCCACGGATGCGTGCCTGAATATTCTCTTCGGTCGCATCTTCCAATAGGCCTTCGAACTCGGCTGCCAGCGAAGCCCGAAAAGTCTCAAACTCTGGTTTGATCGATATTTCATCGTAGCGAACGCCAAGACGCATCGCCATGTCGCGTGCATCTATCCAACTGATTGCCGCTGTGTAGGGAGAAGGCATCATCAGGCAGCGGACTTTGTCCTTGCCAAGCGCATCTACCGCCACCGCTAACACCAGCGCGGAATCAATGCCACCCGAAAGGCCAAGAATCACACCCGGGAATCCATTTTTTCCGACGTAATCCCGCACGCCCAGCACAAGTGCGTCCCACAGATCTCTCTCCACCGACCGCTCAGCCTCAATCATCGCCTTCAAATGAAGGCCACCAGAATCCCGCTGGGCAATCACATTGAATTGATTTTCGACAAAACTGGGCGCGCGCCCGGCAAGGGAAGCATCAGACTGCAGCGCAAATGAGTGTCCTTCAAAAATTACCTCATCCTGTCCCCCGACCAAGTGAGCGTATACCAAGGGCAGGCCGCAAGCTTCCACGCGAACGCGCATCATGCTCTCGCGTTCACGACCTTTACCCACATGAAATGGTGAAGCATTGATCACCGCGAGCAGTTCCGCACCCGCGTCTTTCGCCAGTTGGGCAGGTTGCTCGAACCAAGCATCCTCGCAAATCAGCAGGCCTACTTTGACGCCAAACCCGGCCTCACCTGCCTCAAATACGCAGACCGTATCCCCCGGCGTGAAGTAGCGGCGTTCGTCAAACACCTGATAGTTCGGCAATTCCCGTTTGGCATAGCTGGCTACCATCGCTCCTTCCCGCCACACACTGGCGGAGTTGTGTCGGTTTTGCACGGCTACTGAACGGGTCCGGCTGTCACCCCCGGTGGGGTGGCCGATCACTACGCTCAAATCTTTTAACCCGGCGAGCTCACGGGCCACTGTTTTCACGGCATCATCGCATGCAGCGATGAAAGCGGGCCTCAAAAACAAGTCCTCGGCGGCGTACCCGCAAATGGCAAGTTCCGGCGTCAGCAGCAGCCTTGCGCCATCGGCATAAGCCGCGCGGGCTGCCTGGATGATTTTTTGAGAGTTGCCAGGCAAGTCGCCTACCACTAAATTGAGTTGGGCAACACAGATTTTGAGTGTCATTGAACGCGTTTAGAAAGATTGGGAATTCAGTGTCAAATGATGCAGACGATTATGTCACCCGGGTGGTAGATTCCACCGCTGCCATTGATGCCGGACAGTGGAATGCGCTGTTGGCGACACAAAGCGATGCCACGCCTTTCATGCGCTATGAATACCTGGCAGCCCTTGAGGCGAGTAGCAGCGCCGTGGCGACCACTGGCTGGCACCCTCAATTTGTGCTTTTGGAGAAGGCACACCGCCTGGTCGGCGCGTGCGCGCTTTACTTGAAAAATCATTCTCACGGGGAGTATGTGTTCGATTGGTCATGGGCGAATGCTTACGCCCAGAATGGGTTGCCCTACTACCCGAAGGCCGTGGTCGCTGTGCCATTCACGCCAGTGCCAGGTAGCCGCTTGCTCGCCACAAGCAGCGCCGACCGCGCGAAAGTCGCCGCCGGGCTGGTGCAATGGTGCAAGTCGCGACAGTTGTCGTCGCTGCATGTGTTGTTTACCAGCCCGCAGGATCAAGAAGCCTGCGTCCAGGCCGGGATGATGCTGCGACACAACGTGCAATTTCATTGGAATAACAGTGAGCCCGGTTACGCTGACTTCAGCGCTTTCCTAAGCTCGCTAGCCCAGGACAAGCGCAAAAAAATCCGTCAGGAGAGACGCAAGGTGGCAGAGGCAGGCGTCAGCTTCCGCTGGTCACAAGGCAAGACTATCAGTGCCACGGACTGGGAATTTTTTTTCCGCTGCTACGAACGCACCTACCTTGAACATGGCAATGCTCCCTATTTAAACCAGCAATTCTTCGGCCAAATGGCTACAACGATGCCAGAAAACTGGCTTCTGTTTATTGCCGAGCGGGATGGCCGGCCAATCGCTTCAAGTTTGATAGCAATCAAGCCAAGCGACACAAGGGGCAGCGCCGAATTTGTTCCTGAAAGCCAGGGGGCTGTAGCCTACGGCCGCTACTGGGGGGCGCTAGAACGGGTGGACTGCCTGCATTTCGAGGCATGCTATTACCAACCGCTGCAATGGTGCATAGAACACGGCTACCAGCGCTTTGAGGGGGGGGCGCAAGGCGAGCATAAACTGGCGCGGGCCTTGTTGCCAGTTATCGCCACCAGCGCACATTGGCTGGCTCACCCGGCGTTTGCCGATGCCATCGAGAAATTTTTGGTACGCGAGGGCGATGGCGTCAGTGATTACTTGGGTGAACTGCGTCAGCGCAGCCCCATGCGTAAAACTGACGGCTAGTTCAACTCAGTCTTGCGGGATGTTCGCCACCAAGCCCATTTCCGCATTGCTCATTAGCGCATCCATGTTGATGACGATCAACATCCTGTCACTAACACTGGCAAGCCCGGTGATGAATCTTGCATCGACCGCAGCCTCAAACTGCGGTGCGGGCTTGATAGCATCCATAGCCAGAGTGACCACATCGGACACGGCGTCCACCACCGCCCCGAGCACAGTACCCCGGACATTGAGAATGATGACGACTGTAAACTCGTTGTAAGCTACTGACTCAATGTTGAGCTTGAGGCGCAGGTCGACAATAGGAACGATAACACCACGCAGATTAATGACGCCTTTAATGAACTCGGGGGCATTCACCATCCTTGTGGGAACTTCATAGGATCGAATTTCCTGCACACGAAGGATATCAATCGCGTAGTCTTCCTGCCCAAGGCGCAGTGTCAGGTATTGGCTGCCCTCAATGAGGTTCCTCCGGGCGTAACCGGCCGACTGGAAAGATTTCGAATTTCTGTTTTGCATCGGTTCCATCACGTCGACTCCTGGCACTGCTAGGAGGCAGTGCCTTCATGATACACGCGCGTCAGGCGTTGGCCTTGTTGTAATTGGCAATGCCGTCCATGACTTCCTGCCGCGCCGACTCTGGCCCTTCCCACCCCAGAATCTTGACCCATTTGCCATCCTCCAAATCCTTGTAATGCTCAAAAAAATGGGCGATAGTCTTCAAACGCAGGGGGTTGAGGTCTTCCGGCTTTTGCCATTGCGAGTAAATCGACAGGATCTTGTTGGTAGGAACAGCCAAGATTTTGCCATCGTCGCCGGCTTCGTCCTGCATTTTCAGAATTCCGATGGCGCGGCAAGTGACCACCACGCCTGGAATCAGCGGCACTGGGGTTACAACCAACACGTCGACCGGGTCACCATCACCTGAAATGGTCTTGGGTACGTAGCCATAGTTGGTCGGGTAATGCATGGACGTACTCATAAAGCGGTCCACGAAGATGGCGCCGGTGGCCTTGTCAACTTCATATTTGACGGGATCAGCATTCATCGGGATTTCAATGATCACATTGAACGCTTCTGGGGCATTTTTGCCGGGGGTGACGTTGTCGAGGGACATGGTGGTCTTTTTGGTTACGTTGAATCGAAAGGTGATAAGTATTAACCCTGATTTTACTTACTCGCCACTTGCTATAGCTAAAAAACTGCCCTTTTCACGTTACAGTCCGCCGGTTGGCCAATCGTCGGCGCCCACTCCGCAGTGGGCGTTTCACGGCGAGGAAGCAACGCAGCGGTGGGGCCGATGACGTTGCCCTACCTTCAGCGAAACAACCGGAGACTCATCTATGGCAGGCAACTCAGCGCTGATTCTGGCGCTCGTTTGTGGATTTATCGCCGTTGCATACGGCATTTGGGCTCGCAGCTGGATTCTTTCTCAGGACCCCGGCAATGCGCGCATGCAAGAGATTGCAGCGGCGATTCAAACAGGCGCCGCGGCCTACCTGGCGCGGCAATACAAAACTATCGCCATCGTAGGCGTTGTTTTGACGGTCCTGATCGCTATCTTTCTGGACGGACTCAGCGCTATCGGCTTCGTGGTTGGCGCGGTGCTGTCGGGCGCTTGCGGCTTTATTGGTATGAACGTCTCTGTGCGCGCCAATGTGCGCACGGCACAAGCCGCCACCAAGGGTATTGGCCCAGCACTTGACGTCGCGTTCCGGGGCGGTGCCATCACTGGCATGCTGGTGGTTGGTTTGGGTCTGTTGGGAGTCACGGCTTTCTACTGGTTTCTGGTGGGCAATGGCAACCTCACGCCCGACAAGAACCTGGCCAAATTGCTGGATCCGCTGATCGGCTTCGCGTTTGGATCTTCGCTGATTTCCATTTTTGCCCGCTTGGGCGGTGGTATTTTCACCAAGGGCGCCGACGTGGGCGCCGACCTGGTGGGCAAGGTCGAGGCTGGTATTCCAGAAGATGACCCCCGAAATCCTGCCGTAATTGCTGACAACGTTGGTGACAACGTTGGGGACTGCGCAGGCATGGCAGCCGATCTTTTTGAGACCTACGCGGTCACATTGATCGCCACCATGGTGCTGGGAGCCCTGCTGGTGACTTCCGCTGGTACCAGTGCCGTTATTTACCCGCTGGCTCTCGGCGCTGTGTCGATCATTGCATCCATCATCGGTTGCTTTTTCGTCAAAGCAAGCCCTGGAATGAAGAATGTCATGCCGGCGCTTTACAAGGGCTTGGCAGTCGCCGGTGGCCTTTCCTTGATCGCCTTCTACTTCGTCACCCAATGGTTGATGCCGGACAACGCCATCACCGCCAGTGGCAGCCAGATGAAGCTGTTTGGCGCCTGCATCGTTGGTCTGGTCCTGACGGCCGCATTGGTTTGGATCACGGAGTACTACACCGGCACCCAGTACGCGCCGGTACAACATATTGCGCAGGCTTCGACCACCGGTCATGGCACCAACATCATTGCAGGCCTTGGCGTCTCCATGCGATCTACCGCCTGGCCGGTGATCTTTGTATGTATCGCCATCTGGACCGCATACACACTGGCCGGACTCTACGGCATCGCGATTGCCGCAACGTCTATGCTCAGCATGGCAGGCATTGTGGTGGCACTAGACGCCTACGGCCCAATCACCGACAACGCTGGCGGCATTGCCGAGATGGCAGAACTGCCCGCCAGCGTACGCGAGATCACCGACCCGCTGGACGCTGTGGGAAACACCACCAAGGCAGTTACCAAAGGGTATGCCATCGGCTCTGCCGGTCTGGCGGCCTTGGTACTGTTTGCTGACTACACCCACAAGCTGGAAAGCTACGGCAAAGTCATCACCTTTGACTTGAGTAATCCTATGGTCATCATCGGACTGTTCATTGGCGGCCTGATTCCGTACCTCTTCGGTGCCATGGCTATGGAAGCCGTTGGTCGCGCAGCAGGCTCCGTGGTGGTGGAAGTCAGGCGGCAATTCCGGGACATCAAAGGCATCATGGATGGCACCGGCAAACCCGAATACGACACTGCGGTCGACATGCTGACCACTGCCGCAATCAAAGAGATGATGATTCCTTCACTGCTGCCCGTTGTTGTTCCGATTTTGGTGGGTCTGGTCCTCGGCCCTGCTGCCTTGGGCGGTTTGCTGATGGGCACCATCGTGACCGGCCTGTTTGTGGCGATTTCCATGTGCACCGGTGGCGGCGCCTGGGACAATGCTAAAAAGTACATCGAAGATGGCCACCATGGTGGCAAGGGCTCTGAAACGCACAAGGCTGCAGTCACTGGTGACACGGTGGGCGACCCCTACAAGGACACCGCCGGCCCGGCGATCAATCCGCTGATCAAGATCATCAATATAGTGGCGCTATTGATTGTTCCCGTCATGATGAAAATTCATGGCGGTTGAATCGGTTCGCCTGTGATCAAGGCCCGCCTCGGCGGGCCTTTTTTTTGGCCCAACACTTAAACCACAGCGCAAGCACCAATCCACCACTCTGGGGATCCAAGAATCGATTACATTGGATGAAAGTCCTCGCTTCTGGCCCTCGTTAGTCAGTTTTGACCAACCACCATGGAATCCGGGCCGTTTGTCCGCTTTGTGAGGAAATTGGCATTTTTATGAATCAGCGTTTCATCCGAATCGTCCTCGGGCTATGCGTCACACTGCCCTTTGTGCTGCATATGCTTCACATACCTCGTCTTAATGTGCTGGACCAGATCGATCAGAAAATCGCGGACATCAGGATGCGTCTGGACAACGAATTCCGCAGCTTTAAGTTGGATCCGGCAAAAAAAACGGTGGTAGATTCCATCGTCATCCTTGATATTGATGAGCGAAGTCTGACCGATCTGGGACGTTGGCCCTGGAGTCGCGACAAACTGGCCCAGATTATGGACTTGCTGTTTGACAAGTACCAAATTGGTGTTCTGGGTTTTGACGTCGTATTCGCAGAACCAGATACAAGCTCCGGTCTGAACTCGTTGAAGTCACTCGAAAGAGGCCCGCTTAAAGACAGCCCAGGTTTCGCCGCATTGTTGCAGCGCCTGGCGCCGAGCCTCGACTACGATGCGCGCTTTGCAGAGTCAATTAAGGGTCGCAATGTCGTGATGGGCGCATACCTCAGTGCCGACAAAGGAGCGTCCAAAAGCGGCACGCTCTCAGCCCCCCCAACGCCCGCAACCGGCTTTCCTGAACTGAGTGTGAACTGGTACCAGTGGTCTGGCCACGGGGGAAACTTGCCCGACTTGGCCGGCGCAGCCGCCAGCACGGCCATTTTCAACACCGTAGTGGACAGTGATGGCGTCGTACGGCGTACGCCGGCAGTCTTCAAATACCAAGGGGGCTACTACGAAGCCCTCTCGGTGGCGGTGCTGCGGTCAATGCTCAATGCGCCCCCTGCAATGCCCGGCGCTGCTGCCGGCGGTGCTTTGGCGCAATCTGCCGGCTACTTGAATATTGAGTGGATGACAATCAAAGCGCCGGGCCAGCGTCCGCTCCGCATTCCAGTGGATAGCGAGGCCAGCATGCTGATCCCCTACCGTGGCAACGGCGGCCCTGATGGCGGCACCTTCAAGTACATCTCACTAGCAGACGTTGCGTCTGGCAAAACACCGCTCGCCGACCTCAAAGGCAAGATCACCTTGGTCGGGACGTCTGCGCCGGGCTTGGTGGATCTGCGCTCTACCCCCGTTGGAACCACTTACCCCGGCGTAGAAATTCATGCCAATCTGATTTCAGGCATATTGCTGCAAGATCTGAAGGAGCAGCCAGCCTACGTCGTCGGTGCGGAGTTGGTTCTGCTGCTGCTCACCAGCGCCGCCCTAATCTTCGCGCTGCCATTTCTGTCGCCGGTTGTGGGCATCAGCCTGTTTCTCGTCGTGGGGTTGGCCACCATCGGCATCAATTACACGGTCTACATTAATGGTGTGATGCTACCCATGGCCAGCGGCCTTATGGCCACGCTGGTCGTGTTCATCACGGACACGGCTTACGGGTACTTTGTCGAAAATCGTAACAAACGCCAGTTCGCGACCCTTTTTGGCCAATATGTGCCGCCGGAGCTCGTCAGTGAAATGGCGCGTAATCCAACTGCCTACACCATGGAACCCAAGAGCGCGAATATCACCACGCTGTTTTGCGATGTACGCGGCTTCACATCCATCTCGGAAACCCTTTCGCCGCGCGATCTGGCCCTGTACATCAATGAGTATTTGAGCGCCATGTCGGCAGCTATCTCGGCGCGCAATGGCACGCTGGACAAATACATCGGCGACGCCGTCATGGCGTTTTGGGGCGCGCCAGTACCCATGAAGGACCATGCCCGCCAAGGGGTGCTTGCAGCACTTGAGATGCAAAAGGCCACAGCTATCCTGCGCGAGCAGTTTCGGGCACGAGGCTGGCCGGAACTGAACATCGGTATTGGCCTGAATACGGGCGATGTGCGGGTGGGTGACATGGGCTCAAAGGTCCGCAAGGCTTACACCGTCATGGGTGATGCAGTCAATCTGGCCTCCCGGCTGGAAGGACGTACCAAAGGCTATGGCGTCGGTATCCTGGTGGGCCAGGCAACGGCAGGTCTAGCAGACGATGTGGTGTTCAAGGAACTCGATCGGGTGCGAGTCAAGGGCAAAAGCGAACCGGTCACGATCTACGAACCGCTGGCGCTCAAGGGCGAACTCTCGGACACACAGAGCCTTGAACTGGCGCAGTGGCAGCTTTGCCTGGTGGCTTATCGCGAACAGCGCTGGGCCGATGCAATTGAATGTCTCGCCAATTTGCAGGCCATGTCGCCAGGCGCCTATTTGTATGAGCTGTATTCAGAACGCATAAAGACCCTGGTTAGCACACCTCCTTCGGCAGGCTGGGATGGCGTCACGAATTTTGAGGACAAATAAGCTCTTCCTTTGCCCTGTCGATGTTCAATCTACGACCGCGCGAATCAGGGCAGCGGCCGTCGCGGCAATCGTGGGAATGCGCTGGATGTTGTTCTGCTCGATGGCCAGCAAAATTAACTCGTTGACGCCGCCGACCACCACTATCGCCATGTCTGGCTCCAGCAATACGCGCGACGGATCTGCGTTAATGACCGCGAGCATGAAGTCAGCGATGTCCTGGTTGACACGCCGACGTGCCGCAAGGCCAGGTGCGCCAAGCCCCAGGATTTCGACGTATAAGGTGCGCAGCAACACCGGGTCACTGGCCAAGCACTCCAAATAGGCCTGGAGCGCATGCTCCACCTGAGTCTGCCAACTGCGCGAGGGGTCCAAGGCAGATCTCAGCACTCCAAGTGCGCCATAGCTGGCGTCCTCGTACAGCGCGATCAGGCAATCGGCTCGGTCGGAAAAATACTCATAGAAGGTTCTGCGGGACACTTCGGCCTCGCGCACAATATCTGCCACCGTGCTCGCAGCGTAGCCTTTTGCGGCTACGCTTCTGGCCATGCCTTCAAGAAGGCGCTGGCGGTGAGCCTGATGTTCTGTAGGGAGTGAAGCTGAATTCATCTAATCGTCGGGTGGTCCATCAAGCGCTTTCGAAACCCAAAGTTTGGAGATACGCGCGGATTAAACCGAGATTGTCCATTAGCCCCAAGGCTGCTATCGTAAGCCCGTCTGGCGCGGCTCCGTGCGCTACCGGATTCCTAATGGATACCATTAGGAATCCCCAATGAAATCAACGATATCTGTACTGCTTGGAGCGCCAATGCCCCCAG